>CAYTUH010000396.1:2697-3038 GCA_964441165.1 uncultured Syntrophaceae bacterium | reverse complement strand
TTCGGCTTGCTGATCTCCACCCCGGAGATCTGGCTGGGCATCGAGGTGGAGCGCGACGGCGAGATGGCTCTGATCCAGCTGGCGGCGGTGCCCTTCGCCATCGAGGCCGGCACCTGCGGCGCGGTGGGCTCCCTGTTCTGGCAATCCAATCGCTTGCATATCTCGCCATGTTTCTCGCACAACTTGTCTTTTATACGGGTGCGGTGGTGGGGATGGGAAGCTGGGGAAGCAAAAATCCCCTTTTACGGGTAGCTGCGTACTTCGTCAGGGTGAACCTTTCCATAGCGGTCGCCTGGGTGCGATACCTGAAGGGAGGAAGGATTGTGACATGGGAACCGACG
>CAYTUH010000396.1:0-2675 GCA_964441165.1 uncultured Syntrophaceae bacterium | reverse complement strand
AGAGCCGGCGGAACCTTAGACCGACACGTATTGTGACCATGAAGATTTTAGTTACTGACGGAGAACAGCGAGCGGCTCTTGCTGTCACGCGATCACTTGGAAAGAGGGGGCATACGGTTATTGTTTCCTCTGAACATCGACATACGGTATCTTCCTGTTCCAAGTACTCAAAAGGTTCGTTTGTTTATCACAGCCCTGTTTCAGATGAAGGTGCTTTTGTAGAGGAGGTCAAGAGGATCGTCAAGACTGAAGGGATCGATCTCGTTATTCCCATTTCCGACCTCTCAATGTTTGTCCTGCTTGACCCTCAACACGCCCTGTCACCGGATGTGATATATCCTTTCCCTTCATACGAACAGTTTTCTTTCGTCAGTGACAAGGTAGAACTGGTGAGGCTCTGCCAGCAGATGAATATCAATGTGCCCCAGACGATATTCCTCGAGAGCGCCAGTGATCTTGACAGGCAGAAGGATTCGTTAAACTATCCCGTTATCATCAAACCGTATCGGTCGGTCATCAAGGTGGCCGGGAGGTGGTTCGGGGGGCGGGTGAAAATGGCCCACAATTATGATGAACTGGCAACCATCTGTGATCATGATATCATATATCGTTTTCCCTTCATGCTCCAGGAGGTCGTAGCGGGTGAGGGGCGCGGCATATTTACCCTGTATAGAAATGGGAAGCCCGTTGATTGGTTTGCCCACAGAAGGATTCGTGAAAAACCACCGGAGGGTGGGGTGAGTGTGTTCAGCACCAGTATCAGTCCTCGAGGTACAATGCTCGATGCGGCGAAGAAGGTGCTGGATCGCCTGAAGTGGCATGGCCCCGCTATGGTGGAATTCAAATATGATACCGCGGCCGACACGTATTACCTGATGGAGATAAACGGGCGATTCTGGGGATCACTGCAACTTGCGGTGAAGGCGGGAGTGGATTTCCCGTCGTTGTTGCTACGTGATGACGCCGCTGATGATGCCGGGGGGTATCGTGAAGATGTCCGGCTGCGATGGTTCCTGGGCGATCTGGATCACCATCTTTCACTGTTTCGGCGCCGTCAGGGAATCCAGGAGCGGATTGAGGTAGTGAAGAACTTCCTGCTGTCTTCAAGAGGGGAGGTGACGTACGACGTCATACAGGCCAATGACATGCGTCCCTTTTGTTATGAGGTTTTCTCCTACGCAACAAACGTTTTCACGGCCATGAAAAATTTGATTAACGGTAAAGCAAGAAGATGGAAAGGAACATGGCGGACGTGGTGTCTGCAGAGAATACGGAGAGCAGATCTGTTCCAAAGATTCCTGTTGCAAAAGATGCCGAAGAAGGTCAAAAGCGTACTGTTCGTCTGCCAGGGGAACATATATCGGAGTTCCTTCGCTGAACATTACACGAGGGCACACATGGGTACGGATCTGATTGTTGATTCGATTGGTGTGAACACGCTGGATGGTGCCCCGGTGACGATTGGTTCGGAAAAGATGGCCGCGATCCACGGTGTTGATCTTTCGAAACACCGTTTGAAATCGCGCTCACATATCAAGGGGAAACGGTTCGATGTTGTCTTTGTTATGGAGCGTGATCAGAAAAAAGAGGTCAGGGAGTTTGGGGACGTAATCCTGGAACTGGGTCTCATGAAGGACGGAAACGATCTGACATATGACATCCCCGATCCCATGGGAAAGACAGAGGTTGAGATGCGGCGGATATACCAAGAGATGTTAACCCCGTTACACAACGTGCAGAAGATCATCAAACCGGAGAAATGATAAATATCCTTTTTATGTTGGAAACGGGAGGACCGGGGGGGGCCGAGACGGTCCTTTTGAATGTGGTGAGCAATCTGAACAGAAAGGAGTTCAGACCCTATGTTGTCCTGCTGAAGAAAGGCTGGGCCTATGAAAGACTGCAGGAGGTGACAGGAGATGTGCACGTTATCTCCTCCCGGCGAGGATATGATCTATCGCTGATAGCCAAGATATACAAATTCATCAAAGATAATAGCATACATATTGTAAATTCTCACCTCAAGGATATGAACGTTTATTCTTCAATCGCGGCCCGTTTGGTGGGAGTGCCGCATGTCGCGGTTGAACATGGGAATGTTCATCTGGGACCCCTCTCCCTGCAGAAGAAGGTCAAGGTTAAGTTGACAAACACTTTTACGACTCGTTATATCGCGATTTCCCGCTATACTCTGGGCAAACTCAAAAATATTATCGGGGACGACAGAAAAATCAAGGTCATTTACAACGGCGTACGAGATGGAGTCCTCCAGAGGGCGGTCAGTAAATCCACCCTGGGGTTCGACCGTGAAGATTTTCTGGTCTTAAACCTGGCGAATCTGTATCCTGTCAAGAACCATAAGTCCCTCATAGCCGTAGCAAAACGGGTTGTCGAGGCAGAACCCGGAACACGGTTCCTCATAGCGGGACGGGGAGAGATGGAAGGTGAATTGTCTCATATGATTCATGCATTGGGGCTAGACAAGAACGTGATACTGTTAGGGTATCGTTCAGATGCCGAACGATTTCTTTCTGCCTGTGATGCATATCTGCAGACATCGGTATCGGAAGGGCTGCCCGTATCGGTTATCGAGGCCACGAGCTATGGAAAACCGGTTGTTGCAACCGATGTGGGAGGTACGGCGGAACTGATAGATAAAATCCTTGTGAAGCCCG
>CAYTUH010000395.1:0-3043 GCA_964441165.1 uncultured Syntrophaceae bacterium | reverse complement strand
GGGAGGGTGAAGGCGAGTCGCCGGGGTTCCCTTTCCCGGGCCCTTTCGATGAGGTCCTGAAAAATATTATCCATCGTCCCGCATGCCCCCTTTGATCCTCTCGGCGGCAACGACGCCGAGGGCAAGTTCCCCCGCGATGCGGTCACATAAATCGGAACGCGAGGGGATGATGACGGGACCCTTCACCGTCATGACCAGTGACCGCCGGATTACATCCAGAAAAAAATCAAGCTTGACCAGGATGTTGCCCGTATCGAGGTGGGGAATGAGAATAATGTCGGGCAGCCGCTCCAGGCGGGCATCATCGAAATTGACGAAGGAACCCTCTTTACCCAGGAATATTTCGGAGAAGGAGGTTTCTTCCAGTATCTCGCAGACACCCAGGTCGCCCGCCGTTGCCCGTTCACGGAGCGTTATCATGTCCCGGTATGAGGCAAGGGTGCCGTCGATGCCTCTCTTTCCTGTAAGCGCGGCGATGCGGGGTTTCGGATACCCGAAAAGGTGAAAGAAGGAAACGGCGCTCCTGAGGATTTCGGCTTTTGCCTCTCCGTCGGGTCTGATGTTCACTCCCGTATCGGTCAGGGCGATCAACCGGTTGAGCCCCGGGATTTCCCAGAGCGATATTACGCTGATCGTTCTGCTTCCGCCGGCGCGTGCATTCTCCCGGATAATGGAGCGGTACACATAGGCGGTGGGGATCTGGCCCTTGCAGGCGATGTCGACTTCACCGCTGAAACAGAGGGCCGTTCCCCTGTTTGCAATGGTCTGCCGGTCTTCTTCAAAGATCGTGGCGATACTGCCGATATCGAACTCAACTGCATCGGCGACACGTTCTATCCTCTCGCGGTTGCCGATGAGGACCGGTTCCACGATGCCTTTCAGCGTGCACAGTTTGATGGCGTTCATGAACTCTTCATCCTCCGGCGCGAGAACGGCCAGTTTCTTGGGGCCCTTTTCGCCGGCGATCCGGTCAATATCGCTGAAAGAGCGAATCATTCCGTTATCATGCTCCATGGGTTACTTCTC
Source organism: uncultured Syntrophaceae bacterium (assembly GCA_964441165.1). Taxonomy (GTDB): domain Bacteria; phylum Desulfobacterota; class Syntrophia; order Syntrophales; family UBA2210; genus CAYTUH01. The sequence continues at coordinate 2,017 of CAYTUH010000395.1, read as the reverse complement.
CGCCTGTTCAAGCGTGCGCAGTACTGATTGAAAATGGATCCATTCATCGGGCGAAAGCCGGTCGATGAATGCACCGTTTACGCGGTAGAAGATGGCAAGAAGGGCCTCCCGGTGCGTGAGTGCTTTCCGGGTGAGATGAATCCGGTATGCCCTGCGGTCCCGCGAATCATGACGCCGCTCTATCCATCCGTCGCGTGCGAGCCGGTCCAGCAGTCCCGTGGTCGTGGCACGGTCCAGGTCAACCTTGTCCGCCAGTTGACTCGGTGGAAGGCCGTCCTCCTCGAGAACCGCCACGAGCATGAAGAATTGACTGTGGGTAAGACCGAAGGCGGCGATTTCTCCACGGTATTGTCTGGTGATTTTCCGTGATACACGGTTGAGCTGAAAACAGAGGCAGTCCTCGAAGGTACTTCTTTTCATTCCTTCTCACCCATCGTAATAGAGGATTACCGGGATGGTTAGCATGCAGATAGTTTAAATGCAAATTATATTGTCTGCTCACATCCCGGTGCCGGAAAAAAAGGATTGTTTTTAGCCGATCTTTTCGATACGTAAGTTTCTGCGATGATCGATTCCATGCAGGGGAAGGAGTGAGGGAGGGGGCCGTGAGTTTTGTTTCGATACTCTTCATTGCCGTCGGGCTCGGGATGGATGCCTTCACCGTTGCAGTCGGTGCGGGTGTGACGGTCAGCAGGGTGTCATTCGGCCCCGTATTTCGTCTCGCCTTTCACTTCGGATTTTTCCAGTTTGCCATGCCGATTGTTGGATGGGCGGCCGGGCGGACCGTGGCAACCTACATCGCACACTACGATCACTGGCTCGCCTTCGGGCTCCTGGCCTGTGTGGGGGGCAAGATGATCATTGATGCGCTGAAGGATGGTGCCGAGGTGTCGCGGAAGGATCCCACACGGGGCGTCACCCTCGTCATGCTCTCGGTGGCTACCAGTATCGATGCCCTCGCCGTGGGGCTCAGCCTCGCCTTTTTGAATGTGAATATTCTCTATCCCAGCGTCGTCATCGGTGTCGTGGCGGCACTCATGACCACCGTGGGTATGATTTTCGGTGACCTGTTAAGCCGATTTGCGGGCAGAAAGGTCGGTATCGCGGGAGGACTTATCCTTATCGGTATCGGGATCAAAATACTTGCAGAACATCTTCTTGCATGAGGCTTCCTTACCACGGGAAGACGCCCCGCGCATCTTCGTTCCCGCCTTCGTCCCTATCCGAGATAGACCTGATTTTTCCCCTGGTTTTTGGCGACATACATGTTCTGGTCGACCCGTTTGATATAGTCGGTGAGGTCCTCGCCCTCCCTGTACTCGGCGACGCCGATGCTGACCGTTTTGGTGGGCTGTTCATTCTCGATCGGCTGGAATTTTTCCTGCTCGAATTCGTAGCGGATACGCTCGGCGAGAATGGTTGCCGCGTCTCCCTTTGTCTCCGGAAGGAGGGCCGTGAATTCCTCGCCTCCGAAACGGTACGCGAAATCGGTTTTCCTGAGGCAGCGCCGGATCACCTTGCCGAGCCTGACCAGTACCGTATCGCCTTCGAGGTGACCATAGGTGTCGTTGAAGTTCTTGAAGTTGTCGATATCGAGCATCAGGAGCGACAGAGGGTGCTTGTATCGGTTGGCACGGTCGATCTCGGCCCTGATCTGCATGTAGAACTGCCGTGAGTTGTAGAGTTTTGTCAAGGCGTCGGTGATGCTCAATCGCTTGTATCGCTGTTCACTCTCTTTCAGCGCTTCGTCGGCACGTTTCCGATCGGTGATATCCTCCAGCGTTTCCACGGCCCCGACAAGCCCTTCTCCGTCAATATGCAGTGCCGCCGCCGTAAAGCGCAGCCACCTGCCGTCCTTTCCCAGCGCCGGGAAAAAATCCGTCGCCTCGTAGGCATGAGGAATCAGGCTCGATTTTGTGTATATCCCTTCGTACCATCCCGGGATTTCCTCTATACGGCCGTTGACGAGAAGATCGGCCATGCAGGGGCGTTCCGTATTGTAAAAGGCCATCCACTG
>CAYTUH010000394.1:0-3056 GCA_964441165.1 uncultured Syntrophaceae bacterium | reverse complement strand
CGCTGATCGACTTGGCGATAAAACTGAATTCCTTGGGCAGAAATGACGAAAGCTGTACAATCCGGTCAAAGAGATTCACCAGATTGGCCATGAGGGCCTCTGTCTCCACATCTTTTTCTTCCTGGTCTTCAAGCACTTCAACCAGGGCCTGGATATAGGGTTTCCCCGGCAGGATCTCGATGACCCGGAACCTTCCGATTCCCTGCATCAGGAGCTGTGCCTTTGTATCGTCGGGTTTCGCCATTTTCAGAATGGCCGCACTCGTTCCTATTTCGTAGAGATCTTCCGGCGTTGCTTCCTGAGGCGCTTTTTTCGACGTCACAAGACCGACGAGACGGTCTTTCGACATGACTTCATCCACCAGGGTGACCGATTGCACCCCTCCGATCTCCAGGGGAAAGGTCATGGTGGGAAATACCACTGAGTTGAAAATGGGAATGATGGGAAGAATATCAGGGATCTTTAAAGCTTTAAGTTCTTCCGGCGGTTTCTGGGCGATCATGGGAACCTCCACGCATAGTCATGATGTCCTTGGGACACAATCTCATCCCTCACATCAATGCATTACCTTCTGTGCACCGAAATCTTGTGGACCATTTCCATGGTTACTTTGGACAACCCGATCTGGAGGATTCCATCGGCATAGGTTGCTGTTACCTGCTCCCGGTCTACAACCCAGGGAAGAGACAGGCTTCTCTCGAAATATCCGTAAGGAATTTCCGCGACGCGGTACCGGATGTCCGGACCGAATATTCCCGGCCTCCGGATACCGAAGATTTTAACGGTCCGGTGGGCGACCTCCACAAGAATATCCTCCTCCTTCACACCGGCCAGCTCGACGACGACCAATACACCATCGGGTGTTTCGTAGACATCGAGTTGAGGCCGCCAGGTGTTCTGACGCCGCTTATGGGCGGGGCTCACCAGGTTGAACATGGCATCGAGAGTTCCCTGAAATTCGGCGTCTCTCTTCCTGAAATCATCACCAAACCTGATTTTGATGTACTCCATGATTGGCTCCTGTTTCTCCATGTGGAAAATCTGGGAAAAATAATGAGGGTCGAATTTTATCTTCATAGGAAACGATTGTCAAGAAATGCCGCATTCCGCACCGTTATGAACTCACTGACATGTTGACTTTTCGGCCAAATGACGATAGTGTAGCGCCATTCAAATCAAACTATTACATTCATTGCCCGGGAGGCATTTCATAGTAATTGGACTACGCAATTACACTTAAATTAAGCCTGTTAGCCCTTCTCCTGGCATTTTCGGGGTTTTTTTCCGGCTCGGAAGCTTCCTTCTTTTCTCTCACGACGCTCCATCTCTATAAGATGAAAGAGGAGCGGTTTCCGCTGTACGGCACGGTGCAGAAGCTCCTGTCCCTTCCCCGGCGGCTGCTGGTCACCGTCCTCGTGGGCAACGAATCCATCAATGTGGCATTCAGCGCCTTGATGACGTCCCTCTTCATATTTGTCTTCGGGACCGACGGGAAGTGGGGGGCCATTGCCGTCACCACCATCCTTCTGATAATATTCGGCGAATCGATCCCCAAGACATTCGCCGTCACTCACCCCATGAGGTTTTCCAGCGTCGCCTCACTGCCGCTGACCCTCTTCGCGAGAGTCCTCTTCCCCGTGGTGTGGCTTCTCGAAAAAATTTCCGATTTCTTTGTCTTCATCTCCCTGCGAAAAGTCCCCGATTCGACGGGAATCATTACGGAAGATGAATTCCGAACCCTTGTTGACGTCGGTCGAGAAGAAGGCGCTCTTGAAGAGGGGCAGAGAGAACTTATTCACCGTATCTTTGAGCTCGGCGACATCAAGGTCTCCGACTTCATGACCCCCCGGGTTGACATGTTCTGCCTCCCTCTGTCCATGAGCATTCGTGACATGGAACAGGAAATCATCGCCGCCCGGCACTCGCGAATACCGATTTACGGAACCGACAAGGACGACCTCCTGGGCATTCTCCATGCGAAGGATCTCCTGGCGGAGCTGGCGAAGGGCAGGAAAAAATTCAATGTCAAGGCACTCCTCCGGAAACCCTACTTTGTACCCACCGAAAAAGAAGCCCACACGTTACTGGGGGACTTCAAATCGAGACAGTTGCAGATGGCCATCGTCGTCGACGAATACGGGGGCGTGGCCGGACTGGTAACGCTGACGGATATACTTGAAAGCATATTCGGAGAAATGTACGACGAGTACGCCATGCGGGAAGAAACACTTCATCCCGTTGACGAGCATACCTTTATCGTGTCGGGCATGATGGATGTGGAGGATTTCAATGAACAATTCGGGGTCTCCATAGCAACGGAGGAGTTCGATACCATCGGCGGATTCGTCTTTCACCTCTTCGGCAAGCTCCCTGCCAAAGGCGAAGGAGTCGATTATGAGGGATACCGTTTCACCGTGGAAACCATCAGAAAAGCAAGAATCCTGACTCTGAAAGTGGCGGAGAAGGTTGAAACATGAGTCTGAGTTTCCTTTCCATCGCAACGATCGTGTTTTTCCTTGTGCTTGAAGGGCTCTTTTCAGGAGGAGAACTCGCCCTGGTGGCCTCGGACCGCAACAAGATCCGTCACAAGGCCAAAACGGGCTCACGTTCTGCCAAGGTGGCGCTTAAACTCCTCAACAGGCCGGATTGGTTTTTTGCCACGACCCTGACGGGCACCAATCTCTGTGTCATTACCAACACGGCACTGGCGACGGCACTCTTTATCGGCATGTTCGGACTCGAACGGGGCGAACTGATTTCCATCGCCGTGATGATCCCGTTGATCCTCATCGTGGGGGAAATCATACCGAAGAGCGTTTTTCAGCATAACGCGGAATTTGTCACCCTGAGGATTTGCTGGTTCATATGGATATCCTCCTGCATCCTCTATCCGCTTGTCTTCTTGCTGTCCAAGATCACCAGCGGAGCAGTTCACATCTTTACGGAGCAGCGGGGAACCGTCTATCCCCAATACATCACCAAGTCCGGCCTGGAATACCTGTTGCAGAACGGCGGTGACCGGACCGACATCATGGAATCGGAAAAAGACATGATAC
>CAYTUH010000393.1:0-3067 GCA_964441165.1 uncultured Syntrophaceae bacterium | reverse complement strand
AGCTCTTCACTTCACACCTTTCCCACCGGTGCGAGATAAACCGTGAACTCATCCTCCCCGTCAATCCTCAGGAGACGGTCCATCGCCCCCTGGTCGTAGGCAGCAATGGCACAGGTACCGGCGCCGATGGCCTCGCAGGCCAGGTAGAGATTCTGACAGACATGACCGGCATCGAGGGCGATGACCTTGTACGACGCAGGACCATACCGCCACTCCATACGGTAGGGAATGACCGTCCAGATGAAGGTCACCGCCGCATCTCCCGGGTAGGGCTGACCGAATACGGCGGCAACCATCTTTTCGGCCATCCGGTCCTCGGCAAACTCGGGGAGAAGCTGATGCTCCAGCGGCAGGTACCGGTAGAATCCTCTTTCAATACCCTCGACACGCAGCACGCAGAGGTAGGTTTCGAAGGCATGGCGGCATCCCGCCGAGGGAACTGTCCGGAAGGCGTGTCCCTCATCAAGTTTCCTCGTGATACCCTGGGTAGCCCAGAGCAAAAAGGAGAGTTCGTCGAGGCTGAGTGGCAGGGCGCTGAATGACCTCCGGCTGCGCCGGCGACGGATGACATCGACCAGGTTCACCTCTCCGATGATTTTCCATTTCCCGGTGGGAACAAGATCGATCCGCGTTGCCGTGCCGTCAAAGGGTTTCTGGAGCGGCGGCGGTGCAAGCCCCCTGCCCTGATCGGTCTGTCGGAAATCAACTGACCGCCGTATGCTGTCCTTCAGAAAATTACGGTATCGCTCACGCGGGTTTTCCTCCATGTAACCTCCTCCGGGTTATGCGGCGCTGGACTGCTTCTCCCGCCGCCTCTCATATCAGGCCATTGCCGGGGAACTGTCCATGCAGACATCGCCGACACCGTCATTCCGGCGGTCCGACGCCCCGGGACTCCATTCTGTCATATCAAATATTCCAGGGACGAAACGGCAGCGGCGATGGCATTCCTTTCTCCCGTCATCAGGGCATCGTCGCCGATCCGTTCTTCCTCCTGTCTGTTGCAGAGCACACCGGTAACGCAGCCGCCCCTGAGGTCCATGGCGGAAGTAATGGTCAGGAGCGCCGCCGATTCCATTTCACAGTTCAGGACATGAAGATTCCGCCATTCCTCCAGTATGCCCATGAATTGTTTCGGGACCCGTCCCGTGAAGGAGTCATAGCGCTCCTGCCCCGGATAAAAGGTGTCAGACGATGCCGTAATGCCGACGTGGTATGTCAGTCCCCGTTTCCGGGCACCCTCTATCAGTGCGGCGACGACCTCATGATGGGCAACGGCGGGATATGCAAGGGGCGCGTAGTGGGTCGATGTGCCGTCGAGACGGACGGAACCGGTCGTGATAACCACGTCACCGACGGCAACGGTGGGCTGGATTGCACCCGTGGTCCCCACCCTGAGAAACGTCCGGATCCCCACCATGGCAAGTTCTTCAATCACGATCGCCGTGGAGGGCCCTCCTATTCCCGTCGAGGTCACCAGAACCGAGTGGCTGTCGAAACGGCACCGAACGGTACGGAACTCCCTTTTCCAGGCGATTTCCTTCGTTTCACCGCCAAAGGTGCCCTGTATTGCCCCGGCGACGCCGGGAACCCTGAAGGGATCGCCCGGCAGCAGCGCAACGGTGGCACCGCCCAGGTCTCCTTCCGTGAGATTCAGATGATAGACGCACTCTCGATTTTGCTTCTTCGTTGTCATAGTCATTATGCCTCCCTCGCATTGCAGGGTCGGGCACGCCTTTATGATCAAGTTTCGTGGAGAGGCCCCCGTCCCGGTTGTCGAATCGAATGGCACGGTATTCCCGTCATGCCGGTTCCTCTCAGAAGGGATCATCCCAGACGATCATTTGCGAGGTGTACCCCCATGATCAACAGGAGAGGTGTGCCCTCTTCCTCTCCGATAATGCCATCGGCGATGTCTCTTCCCTTCACCCTTGCCGCGTCCGGTCCGGCCGAAACTTTCTGAGCGTTCTCACTGAAGCTCATGTTCCTCCCTTTCCGGGGGATGGCTGGAAGTGGATCTCGATGTCATGCGCGAGTTTTCCGCGTCCATAGGCTATGACATCCTGCATAAAAACCCGAAGCAGAACCTTATCCTGAGCCTGGGCGTGTCCCGCTACTGGGACCTGGGCATACCGGTGCACCGCTCTGACAGGGACGTGGATGACGTGTATACCCTCTGGGGAGGGTTCTTCAGCCTGAGCTGGGAGGCCGCGGTAGTAGGGGCGGAGTTCAGGGCGTCCTGGAACGATTCTTCGGAGCTTCGCAAGCTCGTGGAGACCGCGGACAAGTTCATGCTCGAGGGCAGCCTCTTTGTGCGAATCTAAGGTAGGAGGAAAAGAATGAAACAACTGAAATATATAATCCCTGTACTGTGTGTACTTGCCATGATGGCGGGCACAGGCTGCTCCTATGTGTCTGACGCCATTGAGGGGGCCATAATGGAACGCTCCAGTTTCTCCATTGAGGCAGAGTATGACAGTGTCAATGAAAGGGTGTACATAAACTGGGTCTACAGTGATACCTCGCAGAATTTTGCGGGCTATGAGATATACATGACCGATCAGGTGGACAATGAGTATGCGGGCTATGATTTACGCGCGAGCAGATATGATAGAGCAAATACCTCATCCAACATTTCTAATCTTGCCAGTGGAACTGTAACGGAATTTACCGATTATGTTGATGATGTGGTTCATAGTGTGGAAGAGCATTTGGGACCTGGTGTGTACTTTTTCCGGGTGGGCATAATCCACTGGGATGAGGACCCGGAGGACAGGACATTAGACAACGGCTATACCGATTTTACCGAAACCGATTATGAAAAACATACAGACATAGACAAGATCAGCGGCTATGCCGAGGTGTACATCGATTAAACAGTACTGAATAACAGAAGTTACGGAAGGGGGTGTCTCAGAGGACGGGGCGCCCCCTTTTTATCGGAGGAGAATCACCTTTCCGGTGACGCTCCTCTCCCCCGAAGTGATTCTCAAGAAATACACGCCGCTCGGCAGGTCGTCCACCGGGATGATCCATGCCGAAGCAAGGTCACGGTAACGGGCCAGAT
>CAYTUH010000392.1:0-3072 GCA_964441165.1 uncultured Syntrophaceae bacterium | reverse complement strand
GTGAAACGCCGCCGATCCTCATGCCGCCGGGATGGAATCCCGAGTGTCCCACCGGCGAGGTTCCCCCGGTGCCGATCCACCGTTGCCCGCCATGATGGGCCTCCGTCTGGTCTTTCAGGCGGTCCAGGAAGTATTGTCTCAGCTCCTCCGGCGTCAGCTTGCTCAGTTCGCTCTCATCGATACCGAGGGCGGCGGCCAGATCGGCGGGATTCTGCAGCCACTCGTCAAGAAGGGCGCGGACGATCTTGTCCAGTTCAATATCGTCGGGATCGATGAGTTCGACGCCTTCAAAGAAATGCGCGAAAACCTGATCGTAGGTATCGAAATACCGCTCGCTTTTCACGAGAAGGGATCGTGCAATGACGTAAAAATCCTTGACCGAGCGGATCAGTCCCATGCTGAGGGCCTTCTGCAACCGGAGAAAGGCCGTCGGCGTCACGGGAATGTCCCGCTCTTTCAGGCGGTAAAAAAAATCGATAAACAAGGCCCTGCCCCTTACATGCGACTCTTGGCAACAGCACTGTTCGCCATCTTGAGGTCCGGGCTTTTCTTGAACAGCACGCCAAGATAGGGGACCTTCCCCTTTTCCAGTTCCGCGAGCCTGAAATCGGGATCGGAACTGAGGGCTCGAATCCAGTTGATCAATTCACGGGTGGCCGGTTTCTTTTCGATGTTGTCAATCTTTCTCAGCTTGTAGAACATCTGGATGCACGCGTCGGCAACACTTCTGCTCAGTTCGGGAAAGTGCACTCCGATAATGCGGCGCATCATATCGGGTTCAGGAAAGGCGATGTGGTGGAAATTGCACCGGCCGAGAAAAGGATCGGAGAGATCCTTTTTCGCGTTGGACGTAATAATGATCACGGGACGGTTCCGGGCCGTCATCGTCTTGTCGATCTCGGTAATATCAAACTGCATCTGGTCGAGAACGTCCAGCATATCATCCTGAAAATCCGTATCGGCCTTGTCGATTTCATCGATGAGCAGAACCGTCCGCCTGTCGGCCGTGAAGGACTGGCCGATCTTGCCCATCCTGATGTATTCCTCGATATCGCTGACATCCCTGCTCGAATCACCGAAGCGGCTGTCATTGAGACGGGTCAGCGTATCATACTGGTAGAGAGCATCCACCAGCTTCATATTCGATTTCACGTTCAGGACAATGAGGGGCATCTGCAGATTCTCCGCGATCGCGTGGGCAAGCATGGTCTTGCCCGTGCCCGGCTCCCCCTTGAGAAGGAGCGGCATCTCCAGCGCCATGGTAACATTGACGATTTCCGCCAGCTCTTCATCAAGTACGTATTTCGATGCCCCCCGGAATTCATGTATTGTCGCGTTACTCATACCCCATACCCTTATTGGTTTTTTACTGAAGGGGGGAGAAAGGATCACCGCCCTTCTCCCCCGTTTCTCTTATGATTTCAGTGAAAACTTCATATCATTTCCATGACGGTGGCACAAGAGATTCCGCCTCCGCCGCAGAGCGTGGCCATTCCCAGCGTCATGCCCCGTTTTTTCATGGCATGGATCAATGATACGATGATCCGCGCGCCCGTACATCCCACGGGATGGCCGAGACCGATTCCCGAACCGTTCACGTTGGTAATATCACGATTTATTCCCAGTTCTCTCTCACAGCCGATATACTGGGCCGCAAAGGCCTCGTTGAGTTCGATCAGCTCAAAGTCATCAAGTGACAGGTCGGGATTTCTCTTGAAAAGATCGTGCACCGCCGGAACGGGACTCAGACCCATCACCGAGGGGTGGCAGGCGCCGCGGCCCGAGGCGCGGATCTTTGCAATCGGCGTCAATCCCAGTTCCCGGGCCTTCTCGGCGGACATAATGACCATGGCGGCGGCACCGTCATTGATTCCCGATGCATTTCCCGCCGTGACTTTACCGATTTTCGGAATGAATGCCGGCGGCAGTTTCTGAAGCTGTTCCATGGTAATGCCCGGCCTGAAGTGTTCATCCTTGTCGAAGATGATCGGCGGCTTGCCCCGTTTTTGAGGGATCTCTACCGGAACGATCTCATCCCTGAAATCGCCTTCCGCCGTTGCCCGTTCTGCATTGTTGTGACTCCTGAGGGCGACCTCGTCCATCTCCTCGCGGCTGATGTTGTGCATCTGCGCGATAAACTCCGCCGTGTGACCCATAATGTAGGGTTTCCCCTTGAAAAGATCCAGCGGCATCCCTTCCTTGACGGGCCCGTCTTCGGGGTGTGGAATAAGGTGCGATCCGCAGTGAAGTGCATGGATCAGCATATCATCGAATGATTTGTCCTGAAGACGGCAGCCCCAGCGCGCGTCCTGCGACACGTAAGGCGCACTCGACATGTGTTCCACGCCGCCGGCGAGGATAATATCGGCCATACCGGCCTGAATCATGGCCATGCCGCTCAGGGTGGCTTCCATGCCGGAGATACAGACCCGGTTGATGGTCACGGCGGCAACCGAATCGGGGATTCCTGCCATGAGCGCTGCCGTGCGCGTCACATTCAGGGCATCGACAGGTTCGATGCAGCATCCGAAACGAACATCATCAATTATCGCCGCGTCAATGCCGGCACGCTTGATCGCTTCTTTCATCACTACACTTCCGATGACTGGGGCATTCAAATCACGCAGCGTCCCGCCGAAGCCGCCAATCGCAGTTCTACATGCTGAAACAACAACAACGTCTTTCACAATAAACCCTCCTATAGTGTTAGTGTTATTTGTAATATCCTGACGGCATCAAGATACTATTACGCACACTCTTAACCCGTTGAGGCGTTGCCATTTGTCGTACAGTTCATGCCACGATTGCGACGGTTCATATCAGAAAAACAACAAAAATGAAAACAAAATGAAAAGTCGCCCTTCCGGGTGGCACCCTGAGATAGGCGGCACCGCATAAAGGTTAGCTTGGCTTCTTATAAAGAATGCTTTACCTACAACTCTTCAGAATCACCTTTTCCTGAAATTATCCATTACCGATTCAAACCTCCAACCATAGAAAGCTACTTGACAAACAAATTTTAAAATGGTTTTGTTTTGTTGCTTTTGGCGGGGGCGTTTCTTGTGAATTAAA
>CAYTUH010000391.1:0-3083 GCA_964441165.1 uncultured Syntrophaceae bacterium | reverse complement strand
CTGACTGAGAGCGCGAAACCGTAAGCACGAGCTATACACGATCGTGGAAAGTCAGGAACGATCTGCCGGGAACGGGAATGAAGACCGTTGAAGTGAATGTATCATGGAGGCGATACGGGCAGCGTCATAATGTCACGCTCAGCACCATAATCGCCCAATAGACAGGACTCCGATATGCCGAATCACCGCGGTTTCACGATTATCGAAATACTCATCGCACTGGCGCTGGGGCTCATTGTCTTCGCCTCACTCTTCATGGTCTTCAATGCTGAAAACAGGTCCTACGCCCTGCAGGCCGATATTGCCGAGATGCAGCAGAACGCCCGTGCAGCCCTTGAAATAATGGGCAGGGAAATCAGGATGGCGGGCTACGATCCCAGTGGGACGGCACTTGCGGGAATCGTGGCAGAGGAAGAGAACCGTATCCATTTCACCCTCGATATCACGAGTACCTACGGCCCCGATGAACCCGACGGCGACACCCAGGACCCGAACGAGGATGTGGTCTATTCTCTCTATACATCGGAGGGCATCCAGAAACTGGGCCGCAAGACCGGCAACGGCGTAAATCAGCCCGTTGCCGAATATATCGACGCCCTGACCTTTGAATATCTCACCGATTCGGGCGGCACGGCGACATCGGTCTCGGAGATCGCCAAGATCAGGATACGCCTGACGGCACGCACCGCCGACGCCGATCCCAATTATACGGACCCGGTCCACGGAGACCATTACCGGCGCTATACGATCGAAACCCTGATCACGCCGCGAAATCTCTAATTGACAGGCGGAAAGGAACAGCAATGGCGGTTCATGACAGGAACGTCGGAAGAAACAGGACGGCTTGGGTGCAGACCATGAAAGGGGAGCATAACGGTACTCCCTCAGCAAATCAGAGAGGTATCGTCCTTATTTCCGCCATTTTCATCATTGCTATCCTGGTGGTCCTTGGGACGACGGCCATCATGCAGACCTCCATGGACATCAAGATCAGCAGAAACTATAAATCGAGCGTGCAGGCCCTCTACTCCGCCGAATCGGGAATCCAGTACGCCATCTCCACCATGGAGGCGGGTCTCAGAAACGGTGGCCTCGATCTTCCCACGACAAATGCCATGTTCGATTCCTTCATGGCCGGCACCGGTATCCCCTCGGGTCAGGCATTCAGCATCTCGGCCCTTTCCATGACCGGGCCGCAGTATTCGATACGCAGCGTCGGGAGCGGTCCTGAAAACGCCTCGGCCGTGGTGGACGTTCACCTCGAACGGGGCATCCTCTCACCCATCTCCTTTGCGGCCTTCGGTGATGTGAAGTTCGACGGAAAATCATGCGCCAACGTCTTCAGTTACGACCACCGTTCCGGCCTCCAGCCGGGGGACCCCGGCTTTGTATCCTCCGGAGAGGGAGACATCGGATCGAACGGCGAGGTGGAGCTCAAAAACGATACCTATATCGACGGCGACGTGGTGCTCGGTGCGAACGAAACAGACCCCGATGACGTAGCCGACCTCACCCTCCCCAGCGGCAAGCATATCGTCACCGGCGAGGAGGGAGTGGAAATCGGCTGGGTCGACCCGGATCCGCTCGACGTCCTGGAGAAACCCTATGCTGAGAAGTTCACCGAGGTCAAGTTCAACAACGACAACGGTGCCATCCCCGCTTCTTTGGAAATCAATAGAAACACGGTGACTCTGACAGCCGGCGATTATTACTTCTCTGACATCCTGGTCAAGAAGGATGCCGTCCTTGAGATCGACGCATCGGCCGGACCCGTCAATATTTATGTGGAGGGGACCGTCACCATCAATACGGGGGAAACGATCGATATCAAAAACGCGGGGAACGAGGTGAACTTCTTTCTGCAGGACCCCCCGGGCGGTATAGGCGGGCCCGATATCTTTGAAGCGAAAAACGGTTCCTTTATCAACATATCGGGCGATCCCACCGATTTTTCCGTCTTCTCGAGTTCCGAGGGGGGCGTCAGGTTCCATAATTCCAGCACCTTCAAGGGGCTGGTCTATGCGCCCCTGGCCGATGAAATAGAAATGAACAATTCCTCCGATGTATTCGGCGCGATCTGGGGTTCGACGATTCTCATGCACAACAGCGGCGATCTTTTCTACGACACCGCCCTGCGGGATAAATACCAGACCATTTCCAACGATCTCTCCATCGTGGCATGGCGGGAAGTGCGAAACTGAGTTCCACACACCCCTTTTCAGTCAATCCCTTGTATGAAACTTACGGTTTGAAGTACTCGCGAAAAGTCAAATTAAAGTGTCACTCCCGCGAAGTCCATAACTAATTTAGAATACTGGATGACCTGTCAAGCACGGAATGACAAAAAATAACAAAATCGACTTTCTGTGAATGCATGAAGTTTCATCCTCGATTAAACCGGCACCAAGTGCCGGCGGTTGGGCTTACTCTTGTTTTCATTCCGATTACACCGGCCATGGGCTGACAGCAGTATCCAGGATTAATGGATTGAGGGGAAAGTGCCAGAGCAGCAAAGTTCCAAAGTTCCTGAGTGAATAGTAGTTCTTGAGTTCTTGAGGAAAAGAATGAGTTTCGAGTTTCGGGTTTCGAGGAACACGAAGACCGTGGTCATTGCGAGACCGCCCTCGGCGGTCGTGGCAATCTGTTTTTTATGTTTTAGCTGACAGCTTTACTGTAGCTTTCCGATTTATCGGCGTTTTTTTATGCTGAATTATACACTGCGCTTATCAGCGCAAGGCCTGATGAATCAGGCAGCTACGTTTTAAAAATAGTTCCTGAGTAAAAAAATCCCCGCAGGGGAAGGTAACTCGAAACTCGAAGCCCTGAACTCGAAACTGTTCTTTACCGCTGGCCGGCGGCTGTGATTACTGGTTCCACCATTCAGGCACATCACCTCCCGATGAAGTCCGTACCTTCTTCAGGAGCCGGGACTGTCTGTAGAGCAGCGATGAAATCCTTTTTCTCTCCTCTTCGATCCGTTCCTTGTCGTTCTGTGCCTTCGCGTCTTCAAAGGACACCGTTGCCTCTTTCCTGGAAACGGTTTTTAATGACTCGGATTTACAACACGTTAGATAAAGGATAGG
>CAYTUH010000390.1:0-3086 GCA_964441165.1 uncultured Syntrophaceae bacterium | reverse complement strand
CCCATCGTGGGATTTCTCATCACGGGAATACTGGCGGGACCCCACGGATTCGGCCTCATCGGCGCCCTTCACGAAGTGGAGATTCTCGCGGAAATCGGCATCGTGCTCCTGCTGTTCACCATCGGCATGGAATTTTCCCTGAAGCGCCTCCTCTCCATCGAACGCCTGGTCATCGTGGGCGGTTCGTGCCAGGTTCTCCTGACCGCACTGGCGGTATTCTTCATGGGCAGCTTGACAGGGCGACCCCTCAACGAAGCCCTCTTCATGGGATTTCTCATCTCTCTCAGCAGCACCGCCATCGTACTCAAGCTCCTCCAGCAACGGGCCGAGCTTGAAAGTCCCCACGGGCGGACCACCCTGGGGATCCTGATCTTTCAGGACATCGCCGTGGTTCCCATGATGCTGATCGTGCCTCTCCTCGCGGGCACCGAAACCTATTCCGCCCACTCGCTGCTGGTCCTGGCGGCAAAAATCGCGGGCATTGTGCTTCTTGTCGTGGCGGGCGCGCGGTGGATCGTGCCGCAGATGCTCTATCAGATCGCCCGGACGGGAAACCGGGAAATATTTCTGCTCACCATTATGGCCATCTGCTTCGCCATCGCCTGGGCCACGTCGCAGGCGGGACTCTCCCTCGCCCTGGGAGCCTTTCTCGCCGGACTCATCATCTCCGAATCGGAATACAGTCACCAGGCAATCGGCAATGTCATTCCCTTCCGTGACGTCTTTACGAGCTTCTTTTTCGTCTCCATCGGCATGCTCCTCGACACGGCCTTTGTGCTTCAGAACCCCGTCACGATCCTCCTGGTCACCCTGGCCATACTCTGTCTCAAGATGATTACCGGCACCGGGGCGGCGCTCCTGACGGGCATTCCCCTCCGGACGGGACTGCTGGCGGCTTTCGCCCTCTGCCAGATCGGGGAGTTCTCCTTCATCCTCTCGAAGACCGGCCTCAGCGCCGGCCTGATACCCGAATCCCTCTACCAGCTTTTTCTTGCCTGTTCGGTCCTGAGCATGGCGGCAACGCCCTTTATCATTTCATTCGCCCCCCGCATCGTTGAAGCAATAACGGGTCTCCCCCTGCCGGAGCGGCTGCTTTCGGGTTTTTATCCTGTACAGGAACACGCCGAAGCCGGCAAAAGGGACCATCTCGTCATTATCGGTTTCGGCGTAAATGGACGAAACGTGGCAAAGGCCGCCGAGATGACCGGTATTAGCTATGCCGTTATCGAAATGAATCCCGAAACGGTGCGCACCGAGCAGGGCCGGGGCGTACCGATCCATTATGGCGACGCCACGCAGGAGGAAGTAGCCCGCCACGTCAATATCGACGCTGCCCGGATCGCCGTCATCGCCATAAACGACCCCGCAGCGACGAGACGGATCACCGAAAACATCAGGCGGCTGGCACCGAAAGTCCACCTGATCGTCCGCACCCGTTTTCTCACGGAAATGAAACCGCTCTTCGCCCTGGGTGCCGATGATGTCATTCCCGAAGAATTCGAAACATCGGTGGAGATTTTTTCCCGTGTCCTTGCCCGCTATCTCATTCCCCATGATGACATCGAACAACTGGTGGCGGAAGTACGGTCCGACGGGTACGAAATGTTCCGGAGCCTTTCCCGAAAACCTTCGACAATTGGAGACCTGAAGCTCAACCTTCCCGACATTGAGATCAGTACGTTCCGGATCTCGAAGGACTCACCCATGGCGGGAAAAACCCTGGCCATGATCGAGTTGCGGAAAAAATACGGCGTGTCGGTGCTGGCGATACGGCGAGGGGCGCGCATCCTGGCCAACCCGGCGGCCGATGCAGCGATAGAACCAGGCGACATGCTCTATATCCTCGGTTCCTCCAGATCCATTTCCGAAGCCATCACCGTGATTCACGAGGCCCCATCCGGAAAGGAAAACAAGCCATGAAACAGATGATCCTTATCCTGGCGTGCCTGATGTGCGCAAACTGTGCCGCGCATCATCCGCCACTGGATACCATGGAAAAGGTCGATCTCAACCGATACCAGGGCAGATGGTACGAGATTGCCCGTCTGCCGAACTGGTTTCAAAAAGAATGCGTCCGGTCAATGGCGACTTACGCACTCCTGGAGTCGGGAAAGATCTCGGTACGTAATGAATGTGAAACCCTGGAAGGCCAGAAAAAGATGTCCCGCGGCAGGGCCTCCGTGGTCGACGGAGAAACCAACGCGAAGCTGGAGGTGGTCTTCGACAACTGGTTTTCCCGGCTTTTCCCCTTTCTCGCAAAGGGAAAATACTGGATCCTTTATCTTGACGCCGATTACACCACCGTGATTGTGGGAACACCCGACAGGAAATATCTCTGGATTATGGCCCGGACCCCCGATCTCGATGAAGCAGTCTATCAGGATCTCGTCACGCGCTGCGCTGCACGGGGATTTGATACCGACTTATTCATACGCCCATAACAACCGGCAAAGACGAAAAATCGTGATCCATGAAAACGATCTACACCATCGGCACCAGCAACCGCGCCATTGAAGACTTCGGAACCATTCTCCTGCATTACCGGATTCGGTGCCTCGTTGACGTGCGGCGTTTTCCCGTCAGCCGCTTCATCCATTTCAGGCGGGAGTACCTCGAGCCTTTCGTCACAGGCAAGGGGATCGACTACCGGTGGATGGGAGATCTCCTGGGCGGATTCCGTGAGGGCAGTTACGAAGAGTATCTTGCGACGGACGCATTTCGTGAGGGAATCGCCACGCTGGAGAAAACAGCCCTCGCCCGAACAACGGCAATCTGTTGCGCCGAGCGCCTGCCCCTGCAATGCCACCGCAAATTTATCGCCCGCCATCTCGAAAGGTACGAGTGGCGGGTCCTGCATATCCTCGACGAAGCTCATCTCTGGCGTCAGCTGCAGGGTGAGCTCGATCTGTAATACCTCCCTTTCATCCCACATAATTTTTCACACACCAGAATAGCCTGATGGAACATCCCTCTTCATTCCGCAGCCCCTTGCTCACGGCGGAAGAGCCTTCGCCCTACTGACTTCATTGCACCGTAAATACACTCACCCATCCCCCTGAATGGGGTCTCCACCGAATGGTAACTCA
>CAYTUH010000389.1:2503-3090 GCA_964441165.1 uncultured Syntrophaceae bacterium | reverse complement strand
CGAGGTTGTTCAAAGCCTGGGCATACTCCGACTCTATTTCGGGGATTTGTTCATACTGGTCGATGGCCTTCTCCGTCTCTCCTCTCAATTGATAAAGGTCTCCGAGCCTGTTTCTCAGGAAAGCGTTTTCCGGATCTTCATCGATCTCTCTTTGAATCTTTGCAATTGCATCGTCGATGCTCATCCGTGTTTCCAGCGCCTTCTGCAGGTTGTCCCGTGCCTTGGCACTGCGGGGCTGCATCTCGACAGCCTGTTTCAGGTGGGTTACCGCCGCTTCGATTTGTCCGTTCCGAATCAACGCAATACCGAGATTGTTGTGGGCATCGGAATAACCGGGTCTGATTCTCAATGCTTCCCGGTACTCCTTTATCGCCTCGTTCAATCTGTCCTTTTTCATGAAGGCGATGCCGAGGTTGTAGTGCGTCTCCGCATGCCGCGGATTCAGGGAGAGAGCGGTACGATAGGCCTTTATCGCGGCATCGAGATTACCTTCTGCGTTGTAAGCGACGCCGAGATTGTTATAGGCATCGGGGTTGTCGGGCTCAGCGATGGACAGCTCGAAGTTATTGGAGGCAGCGGTAAATGAC
>CAYTUH010000389.1:0-2493 GCA_964441165.1 uncultured Syntrophaceae bacterium | reverse complement strand
GTTTCTTCCCATTCGCGTGAGGGCGATTCCCATGTTGACATGGGCCTCGACGCTCTCGGGATTTTCCGCAAGCACCAGGCTGTATTGTGCGAGGGCCTCTTCATATTTGCCCAAATCGGCAAGAGCCACTCCTATGTTGATATGCACTTCATAATAGGACGGATCTATCCGGAGGGCTCTGTCATAATGTGACAGAGCCTCTTCAATCCTGCCCTGACGTGACAGAACGATGCCGTAATTATTGTGGGCTTTCGGATATGAGGGATCGATTTCCAGCGCCCGGCGGAGGTGTTTCATCGCCTCGTTGTATTCCTCCTTGTCGGCGAGGGCGATACCGAGATTGTTGTGGGCACGCGAATAGTTCGGGTTGATACGAAGGGACTCCCGGTAATGGTGAATCGCACCGTCAATCTCACCCCGGTTCGACATGACAAGGCCCAGGTTGTAGTGTGGCCGTGATTTCCCCGGTGATTTCTTCACCACATCCTCCCAGAAGGCCTGTTCGTCGGCCCAGAGGCCGTTGCGCTCATGTGTCCAGAAGGAAAAGAGTATCACCGTCATGCAGAGGAGCATGACCGATACCCACCGGAACCGGACGTACCGCACGACGAGCAGAACGGCCGCAAGGACCGCCAGCATCGAGGGAAGATAGGTGCGGTGCTCAAAGACCAGTTCAAGACCGATGACGGAGGATTCGAGTACCAGGTTGCCGAAAAACCAGAGGATGCAAAATGAGAGCAGACGATCACGCTTTGCAAGGAAAACCGCCAGTATGAGCAGACCCGCAATGATGCCCAGTGAGATAAGTGTCGTCGGCGGATTGATAAGCGACCAGGAGAGCGGAAAATCTTAATCGAGATTGAGGCGCGACGGGTTCGGATAGAGGAGAAGCGACAGATAGAGCACGACCACCCGGAATTCCGTCATGACCCGCTGGGACAGGGTGAATTCCCGGCTGCGATACCCCGCAAGAATCTTGTCGAGAGGATTCTCCCCCAGGTAAAAGAGCGCCGCCATGGCCAGAAAGAGGAGTATGCCGGCGATGGGAAGCACCCGCTTTCTGAGCCACCTGACATCGAGGTCCTGCAAAAAATACCACTCATAGAGCAGGATAAAGAAGGGAAGCGTCACTGCAATCTGTTTGCTGCCCAATGCACAGATGCCGGCAAGCAGGGATCCTGTAAAGAGCAGGACCATGGCGAGTGTGCGTTCCGACAGGCGACCCTTGATATAGCAGAGGAATGAGAGCATGTAGAAGAGAACCGCCATGCTGTTCATGCGCTGTATGATATAGGTCACCGACTGGGTGCAGAGGGGATGGACCAACCAGATAAGTGCCGCGGCGAAGGCATACCATTCGATTGAGTTTGAAGTTTGAAGTTGAAAGTTTGAGGTTTCGGATTTTGAGTTTGAAGTTCCGAGTTTTAAGTTTAAAGTTTTAGACTGATAGCTGATAGCTGAATGCTGAGAGCTTAACAGCAGTGTCCATCTTACAAAGATGAAAAGCAGAATCCCGTTGATGATATGAATAACGATATTGACGAGGTGGTATCCCGCCACGTCGTATTCATGGAAGTAATAGTTGAGGGCAAGGGTGATGTTAGGCAGGGGTCGCTGCGCGGCGGGACTTTGAAAGGCGGCGTCATGGATTCCCTTCCAGGTAAGGTCGGTAAGGCGGATATGGGAATGCAGCGGAATATGGGGCTGATCGTCGAAGGTGAAGGGGGCTTCAAATATATTCGAATAGAGCATAAAAACAATCGCCGCAAAGAGGACCGGAACGAGGTATTTCGAATATTGGAAGACTCTTGTCGGAATCGTTTCCCGCATATCGTTCACAGACATGTTTCAATCAGTTATTGTTGTACCGGCACAGGGACACAAGAAGTCGGATGTCTCTATCCGTAACAATTCAAGAAATGGACGCGGTTTGTCCGAGCAATCTGCCGTACCGCCCCAGGGTCCAGACACAGCGTTCAAAAAGGCTTGTGATAAAAAGGATCATGGACCGTTCCTCAGGGGTGAAGTCCTGTTCCGATGAAAGATAGTTGCGCCGGACCTTTTCCATCAATTGCCCCCGATCCGAGGTGAGCCTGTTCATTATGTCGAGATCCGCGGGATCGGGTGACTCTGTCACATCGATGGCAGTCAGGACAAGTGCATCGAGGCTCTCTACGATATTCATCACGAGCCGATCCGACAGGGCATGTGAGTTCTTCTCGCGCATCGAGGCAACCATTTCGTAACAGTTGTCTTCGAGGGTGTCGATAAGATTATGGCGGTTCTGCAGGTTTATGAGCGTTTCTGAAATTATCGGTGCGCTGTCCCTCTGAAACAGGTCTGAAATGAATATTTCCGTTTCATTGGACACCGCAGCAAAGGCGGCATGATGCCCTTCGAGGCTGACGCCACCGGGCTTGTTCTCCTTCGGCCGGAGCCGGTCAAGGTAGAGGGGACTGCGTTTCAACAACCGGATCAGCTCTTTTTCTATCA
>CAYTUH010000388.1:0-3094 GCA_964441165.1 uncultured Syntrophaceae bacterium | reverse complement strand
AAAATTTATAATATCGCAGATTTGCAAAAAGGAAATTTTAATGTATACCATCCTATCCTTACGCTTGCCCGCATGAAGATGGTGGGTGAGGATGAAGAAGGGCGGGGACTCGTTGAACGGGACGGGGAAGGGACCGAAGAAATAAGGGCCGAACGGATATTCACGGCGACAGGCGAAAGGGCTGCCGAAGCCTGGTATGACCCCCCCGCGAAGGGCAGGGGTGTATCGGTCCTCAATAACTGCGTTCTGGTCAATCACCCCGATACTGCGGTCACGGCCTTCGCCGGTGACCTGACCGCCGACGTGAAGAGCGTGGTTCATGCCGTCGCCTCGGCCAAGGAGGCCGCCATTGCCCTTGATCTGTTTTTCCAGAGGGGACAGGATTCCATCGATGAGGCCCTGAAGAACTGCCTGGTGGGTGACGGTCATTCGCACTCCCTGGAAATCCACATGAAGGGGATGCGGTACGGGAGAAACCCCCATGTCGTGACCTTTGAAGAGATCAACACCGACTATTTCCGGCTTGCCCGGGCTGTCACGCAGCCACGCCTTTTGAGGGACGAACGCCTCCGTACCTTTGCGGAGGTCGATCTCAAGATTTCGGCGGGAATGGCGATCGGCGAGGCGGAGCGGTGTTTCAACTGCGGCTTCTGCAACCAGTGCGACAATTGCTATCTCTATTGCCCCGACCTGTCCGTCGTTCATGACGACAGTGCCGGGGGGCGCCATATCGATTATGATTATTGCAAGGGATGCGGTCTTTGCGTGGTTGAATGTCCCCGTAATGCCATGCGCCTCGAGGAGGAAGAGTGATGAAGAGCGTTCTGGAAGGATCACAGGCTGTGGCGGAAGCGGTGAGGCTGGCACGGGTGAAGGTCATCTCGGCCTATCCCATAACGCCGCAGACCCACATCGTGGAGTTTCTTTCGGAATACTGTGCCAACGGTACGATGGATGCCCGGTTTCTGCGGGTCGAAAGCGAGCATTCCGCACTGGCGGCGCTGATCGGAACGTCGACCACCGGAGTGCGGACCTTTACCGCCCCGTCGGGCCAGGGGCTGGCCCTGATGCACGAGCTTCTCCACTGGGCATCGGGCGCCCGCCTTCCCATCGTCATGGCCGAGGTCAACAGAGCCCTCGCGCCGGGTTGGAATATATGGGTCGACCAGACGGACAGCCTTGCCCAGAGAGACACGGGGTGGATACAACTCTACTGCGAAAACGGCCAGGAGGTGCTCGATACCATCATCCAGTCCTACCGTCTGGGCGAGACGGTCAATCTGCCCGTCATGGTGGTCCTGGATGCCTTTTTCCTTTCCCACACCTATGAACCCGTCGATGTCCCCGACCAGGAAGCGGTCGATCGTTTCCTGCCCGCCTTCGAAGCCAAATTTCAACTGGACACGAACAATCCCTGTGCCTTCGGTCCCCTGGTGACGCCTGATTTCTACATGGAGATGCGTCACGGTATCGCGGCGGCAATGGATGAGGCCCTGAAGGTTTTCCCCCGGGTCGAGGATGAATTCGAGGCGATTTTCAATCGCCGGTACGGTGCCCTGGAGGCGATTTCCTGTGATGACGCTGAAACGATCCTGGTCACATCGGGGACCGCCACGAGCACGAGCCGCCAGGTGATCAGCGATCTGCGCGAAAAGGGAGAAAAGGTCGGCCTGCTCAAGATGAAGCTCCTGAGGCCGTTCCCCCTGGAGCTTGTCCGCTCCATTCTCTGCCCCGCAGGGAAGGTGGCCGTCATTGACCGTAATTGTTCCTTCGGTGTTGGCGGTATCTTCGCCCAGGAAATCAGGGCGGCGCTCTGTAATGCATCGCACCATCCGCCCGTCTTCGGATTCGTGGCCGGGATAGGGGGGCGCGATCTGACCGCCGATGTGATTGAAGGCATCTATTGGCGGGTGAAGGAACAGGATGCTCCCGAAAGGGAAAGCATCTGGATAGGGCTTCGGGAGGCATAATCTATGGATCAAAATGATCACGACGAGGAGTTACTCTACTCCGGTCATGTGGGGTGTCCCGGCTGCGGCGCCGCCATTGCCATGCGATTTGTGCTGAAGGCACTGGGCGACAAGACCATCATCGTCCTTCCCGCCTGCTGCTGGTCGATTATCGCGGGACCCTACCCGCAGTCATCACTGAAGGTTCCCATCATTCACTGCGCCTTTGAGGCCGGTGGCGCCGTGGCGAGCGGTGTGCGTGCGGCCCTGGATATCAAGGGCGATAGGGATACCACCGTGATGACATGGGCCGGCGACGGCGGAACCTTCGACATCGGTTTCCAGGCCCTGAGCGGTGCCGTGGAACGAAACGAGGACTTCATCTACGTCTGTTACGACAACGAGGCCTATATGAACACGGGCATCCAGAGAAGTTCGTCGACGCCCTACGGAGCCTGGACCACCACCACGCCGGGTATCGAATGGAAGAAGCTCCGCAAGAAAAATATCGTCGAGGCCCTGGTGGCGCACCGCATCCCCTATGCGGCGACGGCAAATATCGCCTTTGCCGAGGATCTCATGCGGAAAGTGAAGAAAGCAAAGGAAATCAAGGGATCAAGGTTTCTCCATATCTATTCGAGCTGTCCCACGGGGTGGCGCATCCCCTCGGAGCTTTCCGTCAAGATCGCCCGCATGGCCGTCCAGACGAACATCTTTCCGCTCTATGAGGTGGAGGACGGCGTGCGGTATACGATAAATTACAAATCGAAGGAGTATCCCGTCCGGGAATATTTCAAACTCCAGGGCCGGTTCAAGCATCTCTCCGACAAAGACCTGGACGAGATACAGCAAATGGTGAACGATGACTGGCGGTTCCTGCTTCGAAAGGCCGGTGAAACCCCTTAGATTATCAATTCGAGGACTGGAGATATTGCTTTTTCTCACATGATTTCAGTGGAAGCAAAGCGCAAGATCTGATTCTCATTCTCTCTTTTCCCCTGATATGTGAATGCCACCCAATCGTTCGCCCGCGTCCCGGCGACTGCCGGGGAAGAGGCTCACGATAGGGAATCGGCACGTGTCAGTGTTGGGTAAGGCTCAGAAGGAATTCAAAAATTCCCTGTTCATAGGTTATGCCAGACCTG
>CAYTUH010000387.1:0-3104 GCA_964441165.1 uncultured Syntrophaceae bacterium | reverse complement strand
AAGGGAAAGTGGTGGAAATCCTCGGCATGACCGAGGCGAGCCCCGTCATCACGATGAATCCCTTCAAGGGGAAAAAGAAGCTCGGTTCGGTCGGTCTGCCCCTGCAGAGCACCCGGATCAAAGTGGTCGATGTTGAAACGGGAACGGTAGAGATGCCGGCGGGTGAAGTCGGCGAGTTGATCGTGAACGGGCCCCAGGTAATGAAGGGGTATCATAACAAGCCCGAAGAAACGGCGAACAGCCTGAGAAAGTATCAGCAGGAAACATGGCTCTATACCGGCGATGTGGTCAGGATGGATGAAGAAGGGTACGTCTTCATCGCCGACCGCTCCAAGGATATGCTGATCGTGGGAGGGTACAAGGTGTTTTCCCGGGAGGTTGAAGATGTCCTGAGTCAGCATGGGGCCGTCCAGTTTTGCGCCATTATCGGGATGCCCGATCCCCGGAGGCCGGACAGCCAGGTGGTCAAGGCGGTGATCCAACTGACCGCCCCGGCGATGGACCAGGATCCCGAAGCCATCAAAAAGGAATTGCTCGACCATTGCCGGGAAACCCTGACGCCCTACAAGGTTCCCAAGGTTATTGAGATTACGGACGCCATGCCGCTGACGGCAGTGGGGAAGGTGGACAAGAAGGTGCTGAGGGCGGCCGTCGGGCATTAGGGCTGGCGCTAAGGAAAAAGGCCTGACGCACAAATTCAATCTATAAAAGGAGAGAAAAATGTATTTTGATGAAACACACAATGCGTTTCGGGCATCGGTGAGGAGATTTATCGATAGAGAAATCAATCCCCATATCGACGAATGGGAGGAGACGACCGTTCCGCTGCATTACCTCTTCAAGAAGATGGGAGATCTCGGCTTCCTCGGGATTCGTTACGATCCGAAATACGGCGGCCAGGGGCTCGACTACTGGTATGAGACGATTCTTCTCGAAGAAGCCGGACACATCCATGGTTTCGGTGTGTCGACGGCCATTGCCGTGCAGACCAATATGGCGACGCCCGCGATTGACGCCTTCGGCAGCGAATATCTGAAGGAGACATACCTGAGGGGTGCCATCGCCGGCGACATGGTGTCGGCCATTGCCGTCACGGAACCCGACGCCGGATCGGACGTCTTCGCCATCAAGACGCGGGCGGTGAAGAAGGGTGATCATTACATTCTCAACGGGTCCAAGACATACATTACCAACGGGACCCAGGCGGACTTTCTCACCCTGCTGGCGAAGACGAGCGATGAAGGGGGATATCATTCATTCGGCCTTTTCGTCGTCCCGACGAACCTGCCCGGATTTGTCGTCAGCAAGAAGCTTGACAAGCTGGGATTGCGCAGCAGTGACACGGCGGAGCTCTTTTTCGACAATGTGGCGGTGCCGGCGGAGAATCTGATCGGTGAAGAGGGGGAGGGATTCATCTATCAGATGCAGCAGTTCCAGCATGAACGGTTTACGATCCTGCCGGGTGTCCATGTCTGCGTTCAGGACATGATCGATATGACGGTGGATTACCTGAGGCAGCGCGTTGTTTTCGGCAAGCCGCTGATCACCAAACAGGTCCTGCGCCATCGCCTGGCGGGGTGGCTGATGAAGAACGAATGCCTGAAGCAGCTCACCTACCATATCTGCCGGATGAAGATGGAGGGGCGTGACCCCACCCGGGAGATATCGATGGGGAAACTCTTTGCCGGACAGTTGATCGCCGAGGTTGCCAGTGGCTGCCTCCAGATGTTCGGGGGCATGGGATTCATGAACGAAACGCTGATTTCACGGTATTTCAGAGATTCCCGTATCATGTCGATCGGCGCGGGGGCGGATGAGGTCATGTACGAAGTCATTGCCCGGACATCGGGATTTTGACCCTTTTTCCAGGGTGATTGGTTGCAATAAATAAAACCGCGGACCAGGGAGACGGCAGCGACGGGAGGGGATAGCTTTCCGATAAAGGAGCGGGAAAAAAGGATGTTTAAAACGAGACTGACTGAGATGTTGGGGATTCCTCACCCGATCATGATGGGGGGGATGCAGTGGCTGTCGACGGCCGAATTTGTCGCGGCGGCGGCGAACGCGGGCGTGATGGCCTTTCTGACGGCGGAAACCTTTCCCACCGCTGAGGATTTTCGAGAGGAAATTCGGAAAACGCGGGATCTGACGGATAAGCCTTTCGGGGTGAACATCAGCATGCTCCCCGAACTGGGGCGCGGGGAACGTTCGCTCGGTTTTGCAAAGGTGGCCGCACAGGAAGAAGTGGCGGCGGCCGAAACGGCCGGCAACGATCCGGCATTCCTTGTCCCGGTACTCAAGGAGGGTGGAATCAAAGTCTTTCACAAGGTTCCCACGCTTCGTTTTGCACGAAAGGCCGTTGCCGGCGGCGTAGACGGAATCATCATCGTGGGTTTTGAATGCGGCGGTCATCCCGGCATGGATGACGTCCCCCTGTCGATCATGCTGCCCCGGGCGGTGGATGAACTTTCGGTTCCCGTTGTTGCCGCCGGTGGTATTGCCGATGCACGGGGATTCGCTGCCGCGCTCTGTTACGGGGCTGCAGGCGTCCTCATCGGGACCCGTTTTGTGGCGACCGACGAAAGCACGATGCATGAAACGATGAAGAAGCGCTATCTCGAGGTGACGGAACAAGATACGACGCTCGTCATGAGGACTTTGAACAACCCCATGCGATGCATGAAAAACTGGGCGACCGGCAAGGCGCTGGAGATGGAAGCCCGCGGTGCGGGACTGGCTGAGCTTCTCACGATTGTCGGTGGAAAGGTGGGCCGTGAGATGTACGCCAAGGGAGACCCGGAAGGCGTTCCCATCGCCTGCGGCCTGGCGGCTTCGCTTATTCATGAGATCAAGCCGATCGCCGAGGTCGTGACCGAGATTATCACGGGTGCCCATGCGATCGTGTCTCGTCTAAGAACGATGGAAGCCCTGCCATAATCCTTCGGGCCCGCGCTGGCGGCATGTGAGGAGAATACGGTCAACGAGACTCCTTCGGTGGGAGAGGACGCAGGCGGCTCAAGTCTTTCGAAGTCGTTGATGCCCACGGAAGAATATGATAAGGAGCGTAAACAAGATTATCGGAAATGGAATGTCCATTATTGCCC
>CAYTUH010000386.1:0-3104 GCA_964441165.1 uncultured Syntrophaceae bacterium | reverse complement strand
AGGATGCACTATCTTCATGAAGGGACGGGCGAACCGCTGATCCTGATTCACGGTGCCAGCACCTGGCTCTATTCCTACCGGCACAACCTGCCGGCGCTTGCGAAGCATTTTTCCGTCTACGCTCCCGACATGGCCGGTCACGGCTACACCGTTGCCCTCGAGCGGGCACCCGCCTACGACCTTGACACGATGAGCGGGGCGATCGGCGAGTTCATGGATGCCCTCGGTATCGAAAGGGCCAGTTTTGTGGGACACTCATCGGGGGGAAGCTGGGTGATCCACTTCACCGCGCAGCATCCCGAACGGGTGAATAGATTGATCCTGATTGATTCGAACGGTCTCGACGTGCCCTTGAAGCTCACCTTCAAGCTCCTCAGCTACCCCCTCATCGGCGAGCTCTTTTCCAAATTTTTTACCACCGATGATGTGAAGACGGGGCTCGAAGACGCCTTTTTCAACAGGACGCTCGTGACGGAGGAGATGATTCGGGAAATCGAAACACCCCTGACGTTCCGGCATAATCGCCCGGCCCAGTATCGGTGTATCCGGAACCAGGACTGGACGGTGACGGAACGGGAGATGGCGAAGATCGACAACCCCGTCCTCGTGATCTGGGGGAAAGAAGACCGGTACCTCGACTGTTGCATGGCCGGACGGTTTCCGGAGATTATGCCCGACGCAACGGTGGTGACACTCGAACGGTGCGGCCATTCGGCTCATGAAGAACGTCCCGACGAGGTCAACCGCCTGGTGTGCGACTTCCTGGGCGCCCCGGCACGGGATTAGCGTCGAGGGGTCAATCCTCACGTGGCCAGGTCCTGCCTGTTGCCGTGCGAATTCAGCAAAAGCAGAACGGCAGGATCTGACCGCAGAATGAAAGGTCAGAGTTCATCTCTGCAAGTTCTGAATAATCCTTCCTCTCGTCGACAGTGTCGAAGCGCACCTGTTCATCGTTTTCCGGAGCCACAGGATGAGCTTTAAAGATGAATTCCTCATAATACACACTCCGCATACTTTCATGTGCCGTCCATCGGAGCAGCCTGAGGAGAGGGGCCTTTCTTCTCAAAATTCCGATTCCCGGAACTCCATCGGGCTGACCGACGCGTTCAAAACCATTCTCGCCGTATCACAGGATGTCAAAAGAAAATCTATTAGAAACAGTGTATAAAAAGGTACGTCAAAAAAATAATTTACTTCTTGACAAATCTGGCTTGAATCGATATATCATAATGAATATAAAAGTAATTTCGTGTTCTTTAAGCCTCATTTTAAGAGGGACTTACGATTTAACCAATCTCATATAATAATTGGTAGAAGTTGAATACAGCTTTATCCTCCAGTCTCGAAAGGTGATCGGTGGAAAATTCCCCCAGGTCGAGTAAATACTGAGAGACTCCCTCCAATACCTTTTTTACAGAACGTTTTTGATTGTTTCTCCCGAAGAAATTCCTGAACAAGTGTCATGTGTTGATCACAATCCAGCACCATCCAATCAATTCCGATAGAATTCGCAATACATCACGAGAAATTA
Source organism: uncultured Syntrophaceae bacterium (assembly GCA_964441165.1). Classification (GTDB taxonomy): domain Bacteria; phylum Desulfobacterota; class Syntrophia; order Syntrophales; family UBA2210; genus CAYTUH01. The sequence continues at coordinate 1,573 of CAYTUH010000386.1, read as the reverse complement.
TGTTGCTTTATTCGTTGAGTGTTTCATGTCGGGCATCACGCCTGCCGTATGGTAACCTGCCAGTGTGATGAGGAAGGGGGTGATAGGTGTACTGATTGTAACGATTGTGGTGAGTTAAAGTTGAAATTATCAACAGAAAATTAATTTACATGGAGGTGGAGAGTAATGAGGAAATTCAGCACTGTTTTGATTGTTTTGGCAATGATGTTAGTACCCGCCCTTGCCATTGGTGCTACTGTCGAGGGGAGTGTACAGGGACTTACTTGTGTAACGCTGGGCAAAGTATGTCCCATTGGATATGAAGATCCCATGGCTGCAGCGGAATCAACCTTTGTCGTTTTTGTAAAAGACGATGAATACTACCTTGTCCCCAACCTCAACAAATCCATACTGGCACGTCATATCGGAGAACCGGTAAAGGTTGAGGGTACAATAAGCTCACAGTACAACTCGATCAAGGCGACAGTCCTGTATATGAAAAAGGATGGATCCTGGGTGCAGGTCTGGTCACAAGCGATGCAAGACAAGATTAATGAAGAACTTGAGAGAAAATGACGATGTTCTCGGAGCGCATGTCTTCGGTTTCTGTGAAGGCACGAATTAAAAAATAAGAGCCCCCTGTCTCAGGGGGCTCTTAAGCTCCTTTCCGCTGTCGGAGACCGGGGACAGGATTGCATCGGGACAATGTCACGTAAGATCCCATTGAGAATGGTGAAAACAGTTCAAGGCAGAAGATGGAATGTAAATGAGACATTCATGTAATGGATTGAAAAAAGGGAGCGTCGCAATTGCAATATCCTTCCTGAGCTGTTTCATATTCTTCAATATGTCTGCATCGGGGGAATTGCTGCAACCACATGACAGGATGCCCGACATACAACTTCCGGTCCCTCAGAATGATGTGCATAAAAATTATTTGGGACTGACTCAGTCAGGAACATTTTTTCTTGATGAAATAAATGCGCGATTTCTGATCATCGAGATGTATACCATGTATTGACCCATCTGTCAGAGGGAGGCTCCTTCTGTAAAAAAGTTGTATGAGATGATCGAGGCACATGCCTCATCGAAAAACCAAATCAAACTGATCGGGATCGGCGTAAAGAATGACTCCTATGAAATTGAATTTTACAGGGATACCTACAAGATACCCTTTCCACTTTTTGAAGATAAGGAACTCGATATTCATAGAGACATAGGGGGGCCTGCCACGCCCTTCTTCATCCTGCTGACGCTGAAGGGACGAGGAAAGAATAAAGTGATTCACACCCTCCTCGGGGGATTTGAATCCCCCGAGATATTTTTCGATACCATTCTTGAGAAAACAGGATTGAAATGAGGAAAGATGTGAAGAAATATAGTCTCGCGTGCATTATTGGCGTTGCCTTCTTCCTGTGGGCTGGTTCTGTGATTGCTGTATCGGTGGGTTTGAAGGAGAATATTTTCAATCCGGGAACGCTCACACCAGTCGACAGTCGGCTGAAGGTTCAAATTGGAAGCGAAGCGCCCGATTTCACCCTTCCTTCTCTGTCGGGTGACAACATTTCACTGAGGCAGTACCGGGGAGAAAAAA
>CAYTUH010000385.1:0-3140 GCA_964441165.1 uncultured Syntrophaceae bacterium | reverse complement strand
TGTACTCGCACACCATCGCCCGGTACGTCGCCCCCGGCATGAGGCCCGTCACGGCCACCGAGGTGCCCGTGCCGCTATAGACGCAGTACCAGCCGGTGGTGCCGATCTGCGTCCCCGAACCGAATGCCGTATGGGCCGTGTAGGTGGTATTGTCAACGGGGCTCGCATGCTCTATCCCCCCCCCCTTATAGAGGAATACCGCCCGTGCCGAGCCGTTCCCGTTCGTCCACCCCACAGTCATAGTGGATGCCTCAACATCCGAAAAGGTGACCGTCTGGGCCTGGGTCGTCGGGGAGGTATATGTCCCGGTCCCTTGGATATCCAACGTGTATGGGTTCTCGTCCGAGTCGTCGTTGGCGATGCTGACGGTCGCCTCACGCGTCCCCCCCGCCGTCGGATCGAAAGTGATCGCGAAGGTGGTCGAACCCTCGCCGGTTATCGAATTTGACGGAGTTGAGGTGAGGGTAAAATCGGAGGTATGACCGGTGATCGCCACGTAGGGACTCGCATCGGTCAGATTCAATACCTCCGCACCAAGATTCTCTATGGTAAAGGTATCCGCATTTGAGCCTGACAAGACATTCACACTTCCAAAGTCGGTGTCATCAGCCGAGTCGGGATTTGTATCACCATCGGCAATCGAGACACCGTTGCCTTTGATATTAATCTCGTTGACGGTGTTGATCGATATGGCCCCGCTGGTCAGGGGGGCATTGGTGAACGACCCCGAGATGCTCCCATCGCCGATCGTCAGAGCAGACTCGGATCCGATCGTGATGGTGAAGGAACCGCTCGCGTTCACCGCCAGATCCGTCGTCACAAAATAGTACGCCCCTGACGTCGAGATCGAAGAAGAGAAACCCGAGAAGGAAACCGCCGCGCCGTCGGCCTGGCTGTCCAGTTGTGTATCACTCCCCGCATTGAACGTCGCATCCGCGGAACTCCAGAGCTTGAGATTACTCACACCCTGATTTGTACCGGCCACGCTGATCGTGGCGGCCGTCAATGACGCCCCGTCACTGTCGGCCTGGAGGTGAAACCGCCCGATGATGTCGTTGTTTGTATTGGCGGTCGCGCTCCCGGGTGCGTATCCCGACCCGTTCGTAAAGGTGATCTCCGGCTCCGGGGGAGAACCGGACGGTGCCGACAATGAAGAAACAGTCCCCGGAGAGGCTACGATCTGACTCAGGTTGCCCCCGTCCAGATCGGCCTGATAGATATTGGTGCTGTTGTAGAAGAATATCTTATTGATTGAGGTGTCAACGGCAACATATAGCACGTAACCTCCGTATACCTCCGTTGTCCCTGTTCCATCGCTGTTCATGCGATACAATTTGTTATTACCCGCGTAATATACATACCCGCCGCCGGCGGCGATACCGGACAAGGTAGGACAATTATTGTAGATAACGGTCAAGCTGGTCCCGTCAGGATCGGTCCTCACGATCCGATTATTTCCATCACCATCATAGTCGTTTTCATAAAAATAAAACTTGCTGTTACCGGGATCGAAGGCAATCTCCTGCACGATCCCATCGGTCGGGTTCAGGTACACCTGGATACCGTTGGTTCCATCGGAATCGACCCGGTGGACCGACCAGGGGCTATCTGCATAGGCGTACCAGACATACCCGCTTCCGGCGGCGGCACTTGAGATCCGCGCCGTTCCGGAAGAGACAATGCTGGTTTTGCCCGTGCCATCATAATTCATCGCATATATCGCTGCATCATTTCCCACTTGCTCATTAACATATGCCTTACTGATGGAGCCGTCAGCGGCAGAGGCGTACACAACCGCCGTTTCCGGCGTGTATATTATCAGCGGGTTCGTCCCGTCCGAGTCTCTCCGTATGAATGTCCACGGATCGGCACTCAGGCTATAGAAGAAATATGACTGGGCATAGGTTTCACCCGCAAGGAGTATGGAAACGAAGGCTATGAAACCGCAAAACACCCGAACATGTTTGATCATCTTGGACATGGCGCTTGCCCCTCTCTCGTTGAAGGTGCCGACACAAAGGATTATGCCTAAATTTTTATTGTATGGGTGGGGTATGGAGCGTATAATCTCACAGTTAATAATTTTTCTCAACATCTCTTTCAACATCATTTCCCACTCTTGTGAAATCTCTTTCGCGCCCTCTTGTCGTGCAGGAGATCCTCTGATTTCACACACCCTATCTTCCGGATCCAGGTGGACAGCCTCGGTAGCGCGTGGGCAGCTATTCTTTTCAGGGATGGAGTTCCCTGTTTCACAAAAACAAATCACACACAAGAAAGGAGCGAATCATGGATGGGTATGTCGGTGAAATCAAGATGTTTGCAGGGACGTTTGCACCCGTGAACTGGATTTTTTGCTGGGGGCAATTACTTCAGGTTGATCAATACAGCACCCTCTACGCCCTCATCGGCACCCAGTTCGGCGGAGACGGTATAAATACGTTCGGCGTCCCGGACCTACGCGGACGGGTCCCGGTGGGAGCCGGCACGGGTCCCGGTTTGACACCCCGCGCACCCGGTCAAAGTAGCGGAACTGAAAATGTCACCCTCTCAACAGCCCAGATGCCCCGGCACTCACACACCGTCAAATGCGATATCGCATCAACCGGCGATCAGCTCAAAAACACACCGCAGAACAATCTCCCGGCGACCATAAGCGTGGGGAATGGGTATGGGGCCGACGAGACAGGCAATCCCCTGATGAAAACAGATATGCTCAGCGAATCCGGCAGCGGTCAACCGCACAACAACATGCCCCCCTGGGGTTGTTTGCAGTACATCATGTGCACGGAAGGACTGTGGCCTCCGAGAGATTAGTTATCGCAAACTTTACATCTGAGAGGAGAATACCATGGATGGATTCATAGGCGAGGTCAAATATTTTGCCGGCCCCTATCCGCCTGAAAACTGGGCCTTCTGCGAAGGACAGTCTCTTCCCATCACTGAAAATCCTCCGCTGTATTCGATCATCGGGATCCAATTCGGCGGAGACGGAAAAAACACCTTTAACCTCCCCGACCTGCGCGGACGCATCGCCTTGGGGACGGGACAGAGCCCGGGCACCTCATACCGTCACCAAGGCGAGACGGGCGGATACGAACAGGTGCAACTGAACCCATTAACCGTACCGGCCCACAGCC
>CAYTUH010000384.1:1119-3141 GCA_964441165.1 uncultured Syntrophaceae bacterium | reverse complement strand
GTATGGACGGTCGGTTATCAGGGCATCGTAGATATCGCACACCGCCATGATCCGGGCGAGGACTGATATCTCCTCGCCTTTGAGACCATCGGGATATCCGCTTCCATCGATCTTTTCATGGTGGTGCCTGATGATATCCAGGGCGGGGCCCAGTGTATCCTTCAGGGGGAGGCAAATCTTATACCCTGTTTCGGGGTGCCCTTTTATATGTTTCCACTCTTCCGAGTTCAGGCTTCCCGGTTTGTTCAATATTGAATGAGGTATGCCGATTTTTCCGATATCGTGAAGGACGCCTCCGAGCCTCAGGGCATCTATTTCCCTCTTTGAAAGCCCCAACCGCTTTCCCAGAATCATGGCCCTGTCGGACACTCTTGACGTATGACCCTGTGTATACTGGTCATTCGCCTCTACGGCGTTGGCCAGGGACATGAGCACGTTTTCTATGCTCGTCAGCTTTTTATTGAGAGTATTGACCTGGAGGAGCGACCGCACCCTCGCAATGACTTCAACTTTATTGAGGGGTTTGGTGATCAGATCATCGGCGCCCGCTTCGATACCCTGTATTTTTGCCTTTTTATCGTGAGAGTCCGTCACCATCACAATCGGGATCAGCCGCGTTATTTCGATAGATTTCAGTCGCCGGCACACTTCGTATCCATCCATCTCGGGCATGATCGCATCAAGGACTATCAGATCGACATCGACTTTATTCACCACTGAAAGTGCGTCGTCTCCGCTGTGGGCGTTCACGACATCACAATCCAGGGGCGTCAGAAGTTTTTCCATGGAAAGGATATTTTCATTTTCGTCATCGACGACCAGGATCGTCGACTTCTCTTCACCGGAAGGCCGGTAGGCTTCCTGGAAAAAGGTAACCCGGTTCTTTCCTTTCACCTTTGAGCGCATCAGTGCTTCTTCCGCCTTCTGGATCAACACCTCCTTCGTCGCCGCGTCACGCGGACAGGAAGCGAGTCCGGCACTGATGGTCAGTTTGCCATCTTCAAGCTCCTCGACGGTAGTTCGTATTCTCTCTATAGGAATGAATGACGAACGGGCATCCGACTTCGTCAGAATGATGGCGAAAGTGTCACCGGAGTACCGCGCCGCCACATCGGTCTGCCGGATATTGTCGTTGATGATATTTGTCATCTCTTTCAAGACACGGTCACCCTGAAGAACGCCGTTTTTTCTGTTGTAAAGGGAAAATGAATCGATATTGATCAGACAGAGCGTAAAAACATCACCATACCTCTGTGATGTCTTGACTTCCTTGTCCAGAGAAATTTGAAAAAACCCGTGATTAAAAAGGCCCGTTAAACTGTCGGTAAATGGAGCATTCGTCTCTTTCTCATAATCTTCCCTCAGTTGTTTGACCATGCCCTTCCTCCTCCTTTTTTCCGCCACCGACGACGTGTTCTATCTGCCCAATATGACTCATAAATAGCATGATACACCCCAAACCACCTTCCCTATATATGAATAAATGACCTAAGTCCAGTCTTTTTTGCCTTAAAATACAAAACCTTTTGTCTTTATTGCCGTCAAGAAATTCGTATTCGGAGCCCTCGGTTTGACAACCCCTTGCCGATTCGACACATGCCGGACGTCACGGGACGGCCCGGTAACGCCGGCAGGAATCCCTATCACGGCCGGGCGGAAGATTCCCGGCCAGGATGTTCATTGTCAGCGTATCAGAAGCCAGCGATATTCCCGAATATTGTCAAGCAGCTCATAGACAATTTCCTGTTCCTCCGTCCCACAGGCACCGGCGGTAAAAATAAAGTTCATTCGCGGAGAGTGGCGAATTCCCACGAGTTCCGCCAGGGACCCCGTCGTAACCGTTCGTCCCCAATACTCCGCTACTCGTATCAAATGCGAAAACCGTATGGTAAACTCACAGTGCCCCGCAAGGTTGATCTTTCGTGGAAATCCCCTGCTTTCAAGACCTCTCAGAAGGTACTCCATGTCTTTCGGAACAACACAGTCACAGGAGTGTTCCGAAATGAATGCGGACAGACGCTT
>CAYTUH010000384.1:0-1109 GCA_964441165.1 uncultured Syntrophaceae bacterium | reverse complement strand
GAAATTGAAAAGCCGCTCCCGCGGCGTCTCCAGACCATAGCGGTCTATCAACCGGGCCACCTCATCGGGAAGGTTCTTCGCATCAAGGTCCTCCCATGTATCCAGATCACCGATCACCTCATTGAGGATTATCGTGTCGACATTCACGAGCGCCGGTATCTGGGTCATGATATCGGCATTCACGTAAAGAATCATCCGCTGCCATGGGACCAGGACGGCCCGCTGTCTCGCCAGGAGAGGCAGGGAGAGATCGACCATGCAGACGCGTCCGATACGATGCGCACAGGACTCGAGCAGTGCTTTCATCAGACTGACGTACCCCCCGCCCACCTCGCAGAGGCTGCAGCCGTCACGCAGCACCCCCTGCTCCTCAAGGAATTCCCCGATTACCCTGCCATAGGGTTCCCGCCTTTCGAGGGCAACCATAGAGGGGGAATCGATGGATGCCAGCGATTCACATATGGTATACTCCGTCATGAGATCAACGCGGCAATGACGGTAGTAATGCTGAGCACCACTTAATCGAGACATTGATTGTATATCCTCTGATTAGTTGTGTCGGATATTTCTGCCGTCCTTAATACAATTAAAAGGTTTCGTCAACCGAAACCGAAAAACGTCACGGAATGCCCATGAAAGAAGACTCGAAGGTAGCATGTAGACGATGCGGCGCCTGCTGTCTTGTCCATTTCGCCGCCTATGTCACCGACGAGGATATTGCACGCTGGCACCGGGAGGGAAGAGACGATATTCTCCTGATACTGCAAAAGGATGAGCCCGTCTGGGCGGGTGATCGCCTCGTCTCTGCGGGAAGATGCTCGGCCCTGCAACGGTGTCCCTTTCTCAGGATGCGGGATGCGCAGGCTTCATGCACCATTTACGAAACCAGACCACGAACCTGCAGGGACTATACTCCGGGTTCATCGAAACTATGCCCCCTTTACGGAAGATCCTCTGCGGCAGAGTAAATCCCGTGGCGTCGCAAGGACTTCGGAACGCGGACATACAAGGAAAAGACGTCCGGTTTTTCTGGAGACCATCAAACTTCATATTGCAATAATGCCGCGATTCGTATAGAAACGTGACCTTTACGAGGAGGATAGAGAGTT
>CAYTUH010000383.1:0-3143 GCA_964441165.1 uncultured Syntrophaceae bacterium | reverse complement strand
AGAAAAGGGACCGTTAATGATGTACCGGGATCCAGTTTGATCAGGTAAATAAAGGTCGCCGCAGGAATGGCAAGGATGAGGAACTTTTTTAACCGTTCATTGACACCAAGAAGAATGAGCGCCCCAAGGAGAAATATAACCGCAGGAGGAAAGATGCTACTTGTCATAGTAATCCTCGCTCTTTTTCAGCCAAAACTGTCCGAGGAACTTGGATAAAAAGATCATCAACACACAGGTGACAAATCCAAATATCGCGTAAAATCCCGGTATTTTGTCCCAGGGATGCTCCGCCCCGTGTCCCCGGACAAAAAATTCAGCCACTACGCTCGCTGCCAGAAGGACGTAGCTCCACATCCTTAATTTTTTTAGATTATCGGATTTATCAAACCAGTCGAACTCCTTTTGCATCTTGCACCCCCGTATAACGCTGCCACATGTTTGAAGAGAACATATTTGGTACTTGAAAATGGATGCTAATCCATAATTCATGAATATGGGAATGTCAAATAAAAAACTACTCAATACCTTGATGAGAGCGCGTTGAGAGAGACGGTCCTCTCATCTCACAGAAGGGCAAGGGTGTCGGCCACGGCGAGCCCCCGGCGTGTTGGAGCGACGTGTCCGTCATGAATCGTGATGAGACCCTGTTTTTCAAGGTGATCCAGGGCAGGTCCCTTTTCCTGCAAGAGATTGCAGCCGAAGCGGCGTGAGAAATCGTCAAGGTCGATTCCCTTTTTCGTCCGCATCCCCAGGAAAATTGCCTCGGTCATCAACTCGTCATGTCCGAGCACTTCGGTATCCGAGACCGGCGGGCGTCCATCCCGAATATCCTTCAGGTAACGTTCAAGGGAACGATGATTCCACCATCGCTGAGTGCCGAGAAAGGAATGAGCGGCGGGCCCGATGCCGAGATAGGGTGCGTGACACCAGTATTTCATGTTATGACGTGACGCATGGTCCCATCCGCGTGCAAAATTTGAAACTTCATAATGAACATATTCCGACGCTTCAAGGAGCTCCGAAGTGGTCATGAAAAACTCGAATTGTACATCTTCCGGTGGGACCGGAAGTGTTCCGGAGGTGAATTGCTTCCCCAGGGGAGTGCTCGGTTCGATGGTGAGTTCATAACAGGAAAGATGTTCCGGTTCGAGGGAGAGGGCCTTTGAAATCGTGGTGGTCCATTGATTCATATTCTGACCGGGAAGGGCGTAAATAAGGTCGAGGCCGATATTTGCAAAGCCGGCCTGTCTCGAATTCATGACTGCATCGATGGCGTCCGATGAAGAATGACGTCTCCCCAAAAAGGTGAGCAGGGTATCGTTAAAAGATTGAACGCCGATGGAAATCCGGTTGAACCCCGCTGTTCTGAGTGTCGCGAGAAAGTCCGGTGCGCAATCACCGGGATTTGTCTCGATGGTGATTTCCGCCCCCGGGGCAAGGGAAAAGGTCTCATGAATGAAGTCCATCAATTCACCGATCTGCAATCCCGTGAGAACCGATGGTGTTCCTCCGCCGAGATAGACCGTATCGAAAGCGGTGAATCTCTCACGGTAGAAAGATATCTCGCGTTTCACTGCCGCGAGATAGGAGGGAATCATATCCAGCGTCGTAACCGAATAAAAATCACAATAGGCGCACTTTGAAATGCAGAAGGGGACATGGATATAAAGCCCGGCGGTCTTTGTGGTGGTATCGGGGATCGTGGAAGTTTCACGTTTCGAGTTCAAAGTTTCAAGTTACCTTCCCCTTCGGGGAACTATTACACGGTTACTTTGGTACTTTTTATTGTTTTCCTTAATCCTTCAATCCTGTATTAAGTCCGCCAACGGCGGACAACAGGTTGATCTGGTTAAAGCATTTATGTGGCTCGACGATTTATCGGCGTTTTTTTGTGCGCTTTACAGCGCAATACCTGATGAATCAGGCAGCTACATTCATCTGGAACGCTTTGTTTTTTTAGCTAATAGCTGATAGCTGACTGCTGAAAGCTGATACTTTCAATCCCTCAATCCTTAAATCCCTACTCCATTAATCCTCTGTTTTTCACTTCTCCTCGCTCTTCAGCACCGCGATGAAGGCGCTCTGGGGGATGGAGACGGATCCCACCATTTTCATCCGCTTTTTCCCTTTTTTCTGTTTTTCCAAAAGTTTGCGTTTACGAGTGATGTCACCGCCGTAGCATTTCGCCGTGACATCCTTTCGAAATTGCAATCTTGAACATCTGGCGCGGTATTTCCTCTTTCAGCCGTTCGCAGGCGTGGAGCCCGCGTTCACGGGCCTTTGATCTGTGAACGATCTGGGAGAGGGCGTCGACCTTTTCTCCGTTTACCAGGATGTCGAGAAGGGTAAGTTCGCTCTCACGGTAATCGATAAGGTCGTAGTCGAAGGACCCGTACCCCTGGGTAATTGTCTTCAGGCGGTCGTAGAAATCGGTAATGACCTCGGCGAGGGGCATTTCAAAGACAAGCTCGATACGGCCCGGACTCGGATAGGTTACCCGTGAATTCACCCCCCGTTTTTCCATGCATAATTTCATTACCGTTCCCATGTACTGTTCAGGGAAGAACATCGTGGCGAGAATATAGGGCTCATCACTCGAGATGATATGCGTCGGATCGGGGTACTGAATGGGGTTGTCGATGTAGACCACGTCACCCGATTTCAGTGTAAAGCGGTATCGGACACTCGGGACGGAAAGAATGATTGAAAGGCCATACTCCCGTTCCAGGCGTTCCTGCACGATATCGAGATGGAGCAGACCAAGAAATCCGCATCTGAACCCCAGGCCGAGGGCGACGGACGAATCCTTCTGATAGACGAAGGAGGCATCGTTCAACTTGTATTTTTCGAGCGAGACGGCGAGTTCTTCATAATCGTCCGACGCGATGGGATAGATCGAGGCAAAGACGACCGGTTTTACCTCCCTGAACCCGGGAAGGGGGCGGGCGCAGGGATTCTTTTCCAGCGTGATCGTGTCGCCGATCATTACATCGGAGACTGTCTTCACACCCGCGATAATATACCCCACCTCACCCGAAGAGAGATGGTCCTTTCGTTCGCGAAAAAGGGAAATATGCCCCACTTCTTCAACTTTGTACGTAGTGGCGCTATGGAGAAAACGGATAACGTCACCGCCTTTTATG
>CAYTUH010000382.1:0-3147 GCA_964441165.1 uncultured Syntrophaceae bacterium | reverse complement strand
ACTGGCCGGCCTCGTTTCGGGAGCGGTATAGGTGACCGTGGCAACACCGTCATTTGTGTTGGTTGTCAACATACAGCAGGTGCCGTATTGCGATGTAATCGTCACCGTCTCACCGTCTTCTACGGGGTTGCCCTTTGCATCACGGACAACGATACGGATAGCGCTGGTACTTGCCCCATCGGCAGTCAGATTTGCCGGTGATGCCGTGACGGCAATACTTGAGGGAGGACCGGCAATAAATTCCACCGTCGTGCTGTCGGAAATACCGCCGACATCGGCCACCACCGTCGCCGTACCCAGATTCACGGTACTCGTCAGAATCGCCGTCGCGACGCCGTTGTTTGTCGATGTAACGTTGGATATGGTCCCCGCCGAGGTGGTAAAGGTAGCTGCGGTTCCATTCGACACCGTGTTGCCGCTGCTGTCGGTGGCAGTAACCCGAATCGTGGTGCTGGTCAGACCGTCAGCTACAATCTGGCTGCTCCCCGCCGTTACCGATACCGTCGCCACCGATCCGCCCCCGCCGTTTTGCTCCTCGGAACTGCCGCAGGAGAGAATAAGAGGGGCCATGGCGATCATAAGCATTATGATGAGCACATGTTTGAAACGAGAGGTCATGTTTCCTCCAACGTTCATAGTGATTGTGACATCACTCTTTGTTCACCCCGTCGTCTATATATCCCTGATGATCCTGGGCGTCACAAATATCAGCAGTTCCCGTTTCGTCTGTACGACGGTTTTCACCTTGAACAGCCATCCGACCACCGGCATGTTCGAGAGTCCGGGAACGCCTTCGGTGATACTCTGATCATCGAGTTTGAAGACGCCGCCTACCACGAGCGTGTCACTATTATTGACCAGCACCGTCGACACGACGCTGTTCGTATTGATGGGAGGATTTTCCTTGTTGACGTTTGCATTCGACCAGTCGGGGTAGTCATTACTGGCCTTTATTTCCATTGATATTTTCCCCTCGGGGGTGATGGTCGGCTTGACTTCGAGGAGCAGCGCGGCATCCTTGAATTCGATGGTCCGGTTGCCCTCGTCATCGACAACCACGTAGGGGATCTCCTGGCCCTGTTTTATCGTTGCCTTCACGTTATCCAGGGTGGTGACCTTGGGCGAGGAGATGATCTTGCCGTCGCCCGTCATTGCGAGGGCTTCCAGTTTCGCGTCGAGGACGAATTTGTCGGCACCGACGATGAGTCCGATACCCGGCGTGGAGACCGCATCGGAGGCAACGCCGGGGAAATTGACGGCGATATTGCTGTTCGTCAGTCCCACGTTCCCGGGAAGGGTGGTCACCTCCCCCATGGCTGAAGATCCCATCAGGATGCCGTAATCCCTGCCGCCCCAGGTGTTCTGATATCCGTATCCCCAGCGGATGCCGAGCTGCTGGGTAAAACTGGTACTCACCTCGACAATCTTGGCCTCAATGGAGATCTGCTGAAGCTTTCCCTGGGCCACGTCCTTTTTGAGCTGCGCTTCCTCGGCCTTCTGCAATTCCTCAAGGGGGAGCACCGTTATCACACTGGCCGTGGTTTTCTTACCGAGACCGTTGATCTCGAGAATCGTATCAAGGGCCTGATCCCAGGGAACATCTTTCATGAAGACGGTGACTTTCTGATCGACGCCCGGTCCCGCCACAATATTGTATCCGCTCACCTCGGATATCGATCTGAAGACACTCTTGATATTGGCATCCTGAAAGCTGAGGGATATCTTCTGACCGCTGTACTTGACGATTTCATCCTGATCGCCCGCCGCGCCCTCTTCGGTCAGGGCCTCCTTTGCCAGCTTGGTGGCCATGGCAATGGTGGAGCTGTCGAAGGCCGAGTCCGGTGAACGGGAGGCCAGGGCGGAAACATCGAAGGTCACGACGATGCTGTCTTCATTTTTCGTAACACGATAGGGCGCCATTTCATTCAGACTGATCGTCGCGACGGCCCCTTTCCCGCACTCTGCCGCCTGCGGAGAAAATGAGCAGTAACGGACGTTGTCCAGCATCCCTTCGCCGTGGTTCTTCCGTAAAGAGTCCGGCACAAAGGTGTCCTCGAGATTGATCATCAGCACCGTCTCCGATTCCCGCGAAACGGTATAGCCCGGTATTTCAGAGAGAAAGATGGTAAGCCGTTCCTTGCCCGCCATTTTTTCAAAGGTCACGTCGCTGATATAACCGGTTTCCTGCGTATGGGGTCGGACCGCAGTGTCGGGCACACTTCTATGTGCTGAACACCCAAAAAGCAGCAGCAAAGCGATAAAAGAAACACCGGCATACAGTAGTCTCTTGTTTCGTGTCATCATATTTCTCCCTCATCTTCTTCTCTCATAAGCGTTATTATGGCACGCTCCGGTCTGACATTCTCGAAAGCATCCTTTATCTTTTCCACAACCACTACCTGATCCGGCAGAATCTTTTCCACCATACCGTTGTTCAATCCGATACGGCTTCCCTCGGAAAGCGAATGATGCTTTCCCTTTGAATCCTCCACCACGGCGACCTTGCTCTTCTCGTTCCATATGATACCGACGAGCTTGAATTCCTCGACACCGAACCGTTCCAGGGGTGGAAGCAGTTTCGCCTTTTCAGCCGTTTTCGCTTTTTCTTCTTTCTTCGCCTCTTTCTTTTCTTCCCTGATCTCGATGAACGGTTTGAAGGGATCAGGTTTTCCCTCCTTCACGTAATGATATCCGGGAACTGCATTTCCTCCTGCACTGGCGCTGAAGGCCCCCTGCAGGGGAACACACAGGAGGAGAACGAAGAAAACTGCCGCACTTATGATTAACTGGTTACTGTTTCTTTTCATCGGCCGGCTTTCCCTCTTCTTCTGGTTCCATGAACATGTAGGTTTTTCCCTCGATTTTTGCATTGTGATATCCGTGATGTTGACAATACGGGGAAGATTTGCGACCCGGTCAAAAAAGAGTGCAATATCATGGTAGTTACCCATGATGATAATATCAACGGGGAGCTCTTTGTAGAACTCCTTCGCCACCGGTTCCGAAGGCTTGAAGAGGAGATTTTCGAGTCCTTCGTTCTGTCCCGCCTTGGATATCGATGTCAGAAGCCCGGGTATTTCTTTCTGCTCGGGAAGTTTTGCCACTGCCTCCTGGAGGTTCTTTTCAAGTTCGACGATTTCCTTTTTA
>CAYTUH010000381.1:2962-3176 GCA_964441165.1 uncultured Syntrophaceae bacterium | reverse complement strand
CTTTGCAGCACCGCCGAGATAATTTCCCCGGCATAGAGTGTAAGGCACGCTATGTAGAAAACCCAGACAACGACATACATCAGTGCCTTGAGGGAACCGTATACAAATCCTGCAGGGTTTCCACCGAGTGCGAGATAGAGGCCGAACAGATACTTTGCAAATTCCAGGAAGATGGTACACACCATCCCGCCCAGGAGGGCTTCGGGAAAAGGCA
>CAYTUH010000381.1:0-2952 GCA_964441165.1 uncultured Syntrophaceae bacterium | reverse complement strand
GTCCTGGCAACCCCATGAACTTTCCATGGAAAATTATATATCAGCGTAAAAAATAACACAATGACAGAAAGCGGGATAATGTAACGGATCATGGCACTGTTACCGATAAGCGCCGTAATCTTGAAGAGTTCCAGATAGGAGGCGCTCGCATTCACCGCCACGTAAAAGAGTATGGCGCAGAACCCGACGGGAATGACGGAAATGGACATGACAAGTGATCGCATGGGATTGCGCCGTGTTTCCACCTTGAATATGATGATGAAGGCCGTTTCCAGCGACGAAACGAACATCGTTGACATCCAGAGAAGAAATCCGAGACCGGCCCACCCCATGAAGGACGCCCGCTCCGAGAGGTGCCTGATTTCCTGCAGGCCCTGTTCCTCCATATAGGGGTTGAGCTCCTGCAGGAATTCCACGACCGCCCGGTAGGCGGCTTCGGAAGATCCCAGCACCTGAACGCTTACGAAAAAAATGAGAAAGATGATGGGGATGACCGAAATCATGGTATAGAAGGCCACCGCAGCCGACAGATTGAAGCAGTTGTCACGGAAAAAGGACTTCACCGCTCCGCGAAGGATGGTCCCGGACACGCTCAGCGCATGAAAAATCCCCGACAGATTTCCTTTGGCTCTCAACTGGTATGCTGCCCCCTCTCGTCACAGGATCGTTCCCATGCACGAACTCATCCATTTTCCCGACGATTCATCCCATGCCGCCTCTTCCTACAGGGCGCTGAAGGAGCTCAACGGGTGGGTCGTCACAACAGGTCAATCCTTACCCTTTACCGTGAAGAATCTTGACGACGACCTTTCGCGTCCGCGGCCCGTCAAACTCGCAGAAAAAGAGCGACTGCCAGGTCCCGAGCAGGAGATCGCCCTTTTCAATCAAAAGGGATTCCGACGAACCGGTCAGAGACGCCTTGATATGGGCCGCCGAATTACCTTCGATGTGCCGGTAGTTGTCCGCAAAAGGAATCACCTTCTCCAGTTCCGCGAGGATATCCCTGGGAACATCGGGATCGGCGTTTTCGTTGATGGTCACCGCCGCCGTCGTGTGAGGGACAAAAACATAACAGATGCCGTCCCTGACGCCCTCATCCCGTATCACGGCTCTCACCGGACCGGTAATATCAATCATCTCGCAGCGTGCACGGGTTGTCACGGTAAAGGTCTTCATGGTCCTCCTGTCGATCGTTCCGCCTTCAGGGGCGAAACGGTGTTGCGGTAACGGACCCGTTTCAGGAGCAGATGAAACGGTCACGTGCTCCTTTCGGCGGAGTCATCATCTGTTGACGTTTAATCTTTTGACATCACTGAAGCCATTGGCTATAGTACGGTAAATTTACTATGTTGGGAAATTAATTTTTCAACACGGACCCTTTTCATCCCCTACAACACGTTCCGAATGCGTACGGAACCCTTTGCACCGTCGGAGAAAAGTTATGAAGCCAGAGGAATTTATCAAGAGAGTGGAGCTTTTTCAATCCTTAAGTCTCGAGGACTGTCAGCGTCTCGCCGGCAACCTGAAGCGCCGCTCCCTCAAAAAAGGGGAGGCACTGTTCCGTAAAGGCGATGAAGGGAATACGCTCTATTTCGTCAAGGAGGGAAGTATCAAGATCGTCCTCCCCTCGGAGATGGGAGACGAAGTCGCACCGGCCATTCTCACCAACGGCGATTTCTTCGGCGAAATGGCGCTGCTCGACGGCATGCCCCGTTCGGCCGACGTGGTGTCCCTCGAACCTTCCGAACTCTACGCACTCAGCCGGAACGACTTTCTTTCATTCCTCACGAACAACGAAGAAGCGATCCGTGCCGTCTTTTCATCCATATCGATGCGCCTGAGGCGAACGGACAATCTCCTCGAAGACGCCTGCTTTTTGAACATATCCACACGCTTCGCCCGCAGGCTCGTGGAGCTCTCGGACACATATGGACGTGAGACTGAAGAGGGAGGCACCGTCAGCATCGAGCTGCGCCTCACGCAGAAAGACCTGGCAAGCATGGTGGGCGCAACACGGGAAAGTATAAACAAGGAACTCAAAGTGTTACGGGAAAGGGGGCTGGTAAACACCACGGGAAGCACCATTGAAATTCTCGACATAGAACGTCTGAAACGACGTGCCCGTTTATGACAATGTGAAATAATTCACAGGAAAAGCATGACGCTCTTCATTGCCGTCACGATGAATCTTTAGTATACGTATACACCTGAATTTGTAACTGAATATCGATTGAATTTCCGTTTTCACGAGTGGGGGAGCAACTGGAATGACTATTGTAACGGGACATCTGCTGAACATCTTTTCCTTCATATTCGGTGCCGTTGTCGGAAGTTTTCTCAATGTGTGCATCTACCGGCTTCCCGCGGGAAAATCCATCGTATTCCCCCCATCCCATTGTCCCGCCTGCGGGCACCCCATCAGGTATTACGACAACATCCCCCTCATCAGTTACCTGGTACTGAAAGGACGCTGCAGACACTGCCGCGGCGTCATTTCCCCGATCTACCCCCTGGTGGAACTCCTGACGGCCCTCATGTCGCTCTTCCTCTTTCTTCGCTTCGGGCCGTCTCTGGACTATCTTTTTACCTTTATCTTCACGGCAGCCCTCATCGTCATCACCTTCATCGATCTGGAACATCAGATCATACCCGATGTCATTTCGCTTCCGGGCATTCCTCTGTTTGCCGTCGCCGGAATTTTTTTCATGGACATTTCTCTGCGCGATTCGCTTATCGGCATTGTCGCCGGGGGAGGCGTCCTCTATATCGTCGCCGCGGCATATCAGTTCCTGAAGAAAACAGAAGGCATGGGGGGGGGCGATATAAAGCTGCTCGCCATGATGGGGGGATTCCTCGGGTGGCAGTCCCTCCTCTTTGTGGTGCTCATCAGTTCACTTCTGGGAGCGGTGGTGGGTATCGCCCTCATTATCCATAAAAAAGGAGACATGAAAT
>CAYTUH010000380.1:0-3193 GCA_964441165.1 uncultured Syntrophaceae bacterium | reverse complement strand
TGGCACGACCGATACGCATAGAATACGAAGGTGGGGTCTACCATGTAACCGCCAGGGGAAATGCCCGGCAGGATATCTTTGCAGACAGCAAAGACTATCGGACCTTTCTCATGGTCCTTGCCGGTGTGGTGGAACGATATCGCTGGATTGTCCATGCGTACTGCCTCATGAACAACCATTACCATCTCCTGGTGGAGACACCCCAGGCCAATCTGTCTCAGGGGATGCGCCGACTTAACGGCGTGTATACCTTGAAATATAACAGGAACCACAATGTGGCAGGTCATCTCTTCCAGGGACGCTATAAGGCATTTATCGTCGAGAAAGATGTCTACCTTCTCGAACTCAGCCGATACATCGCATTGAATCCCGTGCGGGCGGGACTGGTTTCTTCACCGGAAGGATGGTCCTGGTCGTCCTACGGTGCAACGGCCGGCATGAAGCCGCATGAATCCTTTCTCCATACCGACTGGTTGCTCAGCCTCTTCTCTCCTTCAAAAATTCATGCCCGCACCCGGTACATCTCCTTTGTAAAAAAGGGACTGGACAGTGAAAATCCTTTTAAAAAAGCCAGGGGCGGACTGATAGTGGGACGTCAAACATTTGCTGAAACGATTCAAAAGATAATTGATGAATCGGAAACGGGTGAGGCCGTGCGAATGGAGAAGTATGCCGCACGTCCGTCTCTCTCAAGGCTATTTGAGGGCACGGACAGAAACGAAGGAATCTACCTGGCGGTATTCCGGTGGGGATATAAATTGAAAGAGGTCGGTAACCATATCGGACTCCATTATTCACGTATCAGTCGAATCGCCTCCAGGATAGCAAAAAACAAGACCTGACCCCAAGTAAGGAGAAGAAGATGAACCTATCGGACATGCGCTTTCCCCGTCAGTTGGAGGCGGAGGGCTCTGCCGAAATTATTCGCGGGGAGTTGATGGCGCACACCTCAAAGCTCTGGGATAGAAGCGAGATTGATGTGCCGGTCATTACTCTGAATGAACCGATGAAAACAGTGCTGCAGCAGGCGCGGCTTCAGGGCCGGCTTCGCTATGGCTTCGAAGCAATCTTTAAAAAACTCGCCGGTGAAAAAAAAGGGATTACCAATGTCAGGGAGCAGACGGATGCCCCCTATGGCGAACGGATTTCGCGACTGCTTTTATTTTCCAACGACGGCGCGGAGCGATTCTACCGTCATATCGAACAGGTCATGGAGGCGCATGCGCCCAGGCTGCTCGGCTGCCTTCTGAATATTGACGGCAGCGCTCTGGGTCAGCTGTGTATGGGTAAAGAAGCCGTAATAAAGATCATTATGGCCGAGCATAAGGATGTTGTCTCCGACGTCCTGCGCGCGCTTGTTTCCGGACATGATGGCAGTTGAAGCTCTCCGCGGCACGCTGCCTGGAATGCGCCCCTTGTTCAGTTCAAAATAACGGGGTGCCACACATTGTCTCTCTCAGCGCGTGCCATGAAGCCCTGTCCACAAGTGTAAACATCCTTTCGATATCATCTTTTTCATGTGATGCCTGATGTCCGCCCACTTTCACGAATTCACAGTCCAACTGATCGATCGTTCTATAAAATTCCTGATACAGTTCATAATTGTGGAGGCGCGTGTTTTTCTTTGAACGATAATCATTTTGCTCAAACCGTTCACGTCTTCCCGGTAAACCCATGATGTTTTGAGAATCCGTATACACAATCACTCTGTTCCCCGATACGTCGATATCGCTCAGCGCCCATAGTAACGTCTGCAATTCCAGTTTCGTTGAAGACGTATGCTCAAATCGCCGCACTTTCACGCGCGTCCTCAACGAATCCGGCGAAAGGCCATGTTCAGTCACCGCCAGGTACGCCCCATATCCAATGTTTGAATGGGTATCCACACTTCCATCGGTAAACAGCATCAGTTCATTCATGAAAAGTGCCAATTATCGGGCGAGTACAACGGTGAACTCCTGATTGCGTGCGTCGCGACAACCAGGGATGAGAAGAACACCGCTGACGGGCGTCTTTCCACAGCATCTTAACGGGAGGCATTCAGTCTGCCTCATCAAAGGAACCACGGGGGCCCTTGGTGCGGCCCGTGACATAGGCAAGGTCCTCTTGGAGATTCACGCCGTCCGCCGCCGTCGTGGCCAGTTCGTCACAGCGCTCGTTTCCCGGGTTTCCCGCGTGACCGCGGACCCACACGAAGCGGACCCGATGCCGATCGCACAGGGCAAGCAGCCGTGCCCACAGGTCGGCATTTTCGGCAGGGTCTTTCATCGTGCGCATCCAGTCATTGGCACGCCATTTACGGGCCCATCCTTTTTCGATGCCGTTGACAACGTAGCTCGAATCAGTATGAAGCACCACATCGGCAGGCGTTTTCAGTGCCGTGAGCGCCACAATGCAGGCCATCAGTTCCATGCGGTTGTTGGTGGTCAGTCGGAACCCCTCGGCAAACTCGGTCCACTTCTTTCCCTCGATGATGATCGCACCATACCCCCCGGGCCCGGGATTACCCCGGCAGCCCCCGTCGGTATAGACGACAATCGTACCCGACGGCATGGTGACGGCATCACGGGCGGGATCGGTATGCACTTTGCGAATCGGCCTTTTCGGAGAGATCGGGTTTTCCAGCCATTGTTGCGCCTCGGCCAACGAGGGAAAGCTCTTGTAACGGGCCCCGGCATGGCCGCGGATCTGCACCTCGGCGCCGTCGGGACCGAACCAGGTGGTATAGATGCCGGGCACGCGCCCTCTGGCCACGGCATAGTATTTTTTCAGTTTTCCCATAGAATGATCTCCTGTCAGCCGCCTTTCCCGAGAAAGGCACAATTTCGGAACCCCTTTATTATCTATCGCGTCAGATGCCGGTACTTGATCCGGTGCGGTTGTTCGGCGGCCTTGCCGAGCCTCTTTTTCCGGTCGGCTTCGTAATCGGAATAATTGCCTTCAAACCAGACAACGGAACTGTCTCCCTCAAAGGCAAGGATGTGCGTGGCGATGCGATCGAGGAACCAGCGATCGTGGCTGATAATGACGGCGCATCCCCCGAAATGCTCCATTGCCTCTTCAAGGGCACGCATGGTGTTCACATCCAGATCGTTTGTCGGCTCGTCGAGCAGGAGCACGTTCGCTCCTTCCTTGACCATCATGGCCAGAAGGAGCCGGTTGCGCTCACCGCCGGAGAGCACGCCGACTTTGC
>CAYTUH010000379.1:0-3196 GCA_964441165.1 uncultured Syntrophaceae bacterium | reverse complement strand
CCGGCTACACCTGATAATAATCCTGATGAGAGATTGCCACTTTGTAATCCTGAAATAAAACCTCCATATGCGCCTGCAACTATTCCCACGGCAAATCCCGCGACTCCAAATTGTCCCAAATGGTCAAATAAATTAACCGGATCCCCCACACAATACCCATAGAGATCCGTATCGCCGCCGGCGAAGAGTATCGGATCCTTGGCCGTCCAGCGGCCGGTGTCGGGGTCGTAGTCTCGATAGCCGAATCTTACCAGGCCGGTGTCCCTGTCATGCAGGCCGCCTGCGAATCCGAAGGGAATCCGGAATGCAGGATTCGAATCGTTGATGATGTTACCGAAGGAATCGTAGTCAATCTGCTTTACTACATTTCCTGAGGAATCTCCAATGATTCTCAACGATCCCACCTGGTCACAGGCAAGGTAATAGGTGATGCCGTTTCTGGTCATGGCCACGGGCACCCTGCCGTCGGCATATTCAAAGCGCGTTTCAAGGTTATCGTTTCCATCATAAATCGCGAGCAGTTTCGTCATCCCCTGCCAGAGATACTTCTCCACGATCGTTCCGTTGACCTTTTTCGCGATCCGCCGTCCCAGCGGGTCGTGCAGGTACTCAATCGTTTGACCGTCGGGCAGTATAACTTCAAGAAGTTCTCCTCGTGTTGAATAATCGAAGTATGTGGTACCACCTTCTCCATCCGTTCTGGTTGTCAGGAAGCCGTCCAGGTTATACTCATAGGTCGTATCTCCGGCCGTCAGGAGATGGTCTTCATCGGAATAGTCAAAGGTTCTCCCCGCGATTTCCCGTAGCGTATTCATCTCATAGGTGCGGGTGCCGTTGGGGCCGTAGCGGTATTCTTCCACGAGGGTCCCGTCTTTCGATACCGTGAGCAGACGTCCCAGGGCGTCGTATGTGTATGAACAGGATGACGAATAGCCGCCGATTGTTTCATCTTTTTCCGTGATTTTGCCGTTGTGGTCTCGAATGACGGTCCACTCACTGAGATAGTGGCCGGCAATCATGCATTCCTCAGTGTCAACTTCTCCGTAACCGTTGAACGTGCGGTCGAGAGAAAAACTGCCGCCTGATACCGACTCAGGGAGGCCGTTCGCGGTATTCCGACCGATGGAGAATTGTCCCGCGCCGATGAGAAGGCCGTCATTGTCATAGGAATACTGTTCCGTATCACCTGCATAAGAGAATCCGGTCCTGTTGAAATCATTATTATAGGTGTAGGACAGCGTTTCGTTGATCGTTCCGGTCAGTCTTTCGGCGAGCATCAGCTTTCCGTCGTACTCATAAGCAATGGTGTCGGCTCCGTTCGATACCGATCCCACTGTGGCTCCACAGAGATAGGTGTAATCGATGGCTCCTTGAGGAGTCTGGATCTGCATGAGCCGGGTTTTGTCGTAGATATTGCTGATCTGAGCGCCCGAGGGAAATTCGGTACGCACGAGTCGGCGGTCCCGGTCGTACACGTAGCGGTACCCCCCGCTGAGCGGCGTCTGGTAGTAGTCCTTTTTGTTGACTCTGTTGTATCCGAGGATATGGTCGACATCGGACGGCGTGGTGAGAACTTCCATGTTTCCGTTTCCGTCGTATGTGAAGAGGAGAGAGCTGCCATCGGGCCGATTCATCCCGGTCAGCCGCCCCGTTGAATCATGTTCATAGAATGTGGTGTGCCCTTCGGGGCCAGTCAAAGATGCAAGAAAGCCCTCGGCATCATAGGTAAACGAAGAGTTTCTCGATCCCGAGTTGAGGGAGATCAACCTTCCCCGATCGTCATATCCGTAATAAGTGGTATAAAGTCCCGGTATCGCGAGGGCTGTTGGCAGAAGGTTGTTCGAGTTATATACGGTAGTAAGAGTTCTTCCTGCCGGAGATGTCACCTTCTTTCTGGATTGAAGGATATTATGTTGAAGCTTGGTGGCATTGCCGTTGACCGTGATGGTGTCGGTAATAAGATCAGGGATGTCATTCCTGTCCGTATCCTGGTAAGTCCGGTCACGATTCGTTACACACGTTAAGGAGCCGGGTGTTGTCTCGGTCATCGTTTTTACATATTTGAACTTGTATTCCGGGTCAATATCATAGGTAAAGGCAAGATCCATCCCGCAGGAAAGAGATTTGGCAACGGAAAGGCCGTTGGCAGCTTGCGAGTACTGAGTCATTTCTCCCGTGGGACCGGTGATGATTGATATATATTTGCCGGTAGAATAGGTGTGATCCATATAGGAGATTTGATTGCCTTCCCCTGTCAGACTCTCGGTCAGTATATCACCGTTTTCCAAAATCGTCCGAGCATACTGCCAGTGACCGCCTTCTTCATCCATTGCATCGGTAAGCCGACCGTGGTTGTCGAAGATATGTTCGTAACGGTTTCCTTCCGGTTCGGTTTTCGCAAGCAGCAGGCCATCCGCGGTATATTCAAATTCGTATGTTCGACCATCGGGATAGATGATGCCGACAAGGTGGTTGTTACCATCGATATCCAGCCCGGTGACAAGGCCGTCCGGCGAAATAATTGAAGTGGGTGTTCCATTACCATCTCTCCGGATTCTTGTTACATTGCCGAAACGATCGGTAATGGTCTCCAGATCGTCAAGTTCATCATAGCTAAAGATGTAAAGAGGAATACCAGTGTTGACATCGATTGTCCGTTCATGACGTCCCGTACCGGACATGATATGTGCCGTGCCATCCTTTTCAACAAAGACAATATCATCGCCGGAGACGCGACTGCTGAAAATTGAAGGTAATGCAACTTTTCGAATACGGTTGTCATCAGTGAAATATAAATTTCCGGCCGAATCAAGAGCTACACCTGATGGCCAATTAACATTAGCTTCAGTCGCCGTGATACCTTCTCTCAGGTCATATGGAAAGGCTTCTATACCGTTGCCTGCAATGGTCGAAATTATTCCCGTTGAATCGATTTTCCGTATTCGCAGGTTATAAAAATCCGCGATATATATATTGCCTGAATCATCAAATTCGATTTCACGAGGCATTCCGATACTGGCTGTTGTCGCTAGACCGCCGTCGCCGCCATAATCCAATCTTCCATCGCCGGCTACCGTGGTAATGATGCCCGATGTGTCAACCTTCCTGATGCGGTTGTTCCGTTCGTCGGCTATATAAAGATAAGAGAGATTAAGCGGGTTAAAAAACTCGTTTTTGCACCGATAAAAGAATTACC
>CAYTUH010000378.1:0-3198 GCA_964441165.1 uncultured Syntrophaceae bacterium | reverse complement strand
GTGCCGGATATGACGAACTGAAGATAGAAAAACTCAGCAGCGAGATCGCGAAGTCGGGAAAACGAGTGGAGGTTCTGCTCCTCACTGAAGAAGGAGGCATGTACAACCTTCTGGGCAAGGGGATCAAGGTGGCCCGGAACATGGTCCTTGAGGCGAGCAGGGGCGTCAGAGAGCCCTTCGACCTGGGGCACCTTACCCTCGGCGTGAAGTGCGGCATGTCCGATTCGACCTCGGGTATTTGCGGGAACCCCACCGTCGGCAGGATCTTCGACAGGCTGGTGAAGGCGGGGGGACGGGCCGTCTTCTCGGAAACGACGGAGGTAATCGGCGCGGAACACGTACTGGTGAGAAGAGCAAAGAATGAGGCCGTGGCGCAGAAGATACTGCAGGCCGTCGAGGAAACGGAACAGAAGGCGAAAAGCGTGGGAGAGGATATTCGGGAAACCAATCCGATTCCTGAAAATATTGCCGGCGGTCTCACCACCCTCGAGGAAAAGTCCCTCGGAGCCATCGTGAAGGCGGGAACATCAACGATAGAAGATGTGATTGTCTACGGGCAGCGGATTGAGAAACCGGGACTCTATTTCATGGATGCCTGGATGTCTTCGCTGTCGCTGCCCACGGGCTATGCCGCCTCGGGTGTCAACCTCTTCATGTACCAGATGGGCGGCGCCGGTATCCCCGGCAGGGAATTTCCTCTTCCGGCGGTGAGCAGCGGCATCGTGACGCCCATCATGTACCTGACGGGCAACTACAATACCTACGAACGGGCGGAAGACAACATCGACTTCAATTCAGGTACGATACTGCAGGATCTGGAGACGCCCGAGGAAGCTGCCGACCGCCTTCTGAAGATGATTCTCCAGATTGCTTCGGGTGCGCGGACGAAGGCGGAAACTTTCAACCATCAGGACCCCGTGGAATTGTATTTCCAGGGACCGAGTTTGTAGCGCTGTTGGAAAAAGCGTTGACCGGGCGCGGGGAAAGTGTCGCTCCTGCACTTAACCATATCAAATGTCATGCCGGACTTGATCGGGCATCCAGTCTCATTACATTCCCGCTTTTGCGGGAATGACGGTTTTGCCGGAGAGTGTTGCCGGAGTAATCGAAGCATATTCAATAAAAAAGGGCGGGTTGCAGAACCCGCCCTTTCCTTTTTCATTAACGTTGTACCGGCAGTGATAGAAAGTTACTGCCTGATCTTGGCCGACACGCGTTCTATCTGATCAACCGCTTCTCCCATCATGCGCTCCAGCAGTTCCTTCACCGTGGGTATGTCGTGAATCAGGCCCACCGACTGTCCCACCATCATGGGGGCCACGTCAACATCGCCGGACTCCCAGGCATTGGCAATCCTGTCGCCCGTAATCAGTGGGAGAATGCCTTCAAGACCGCCGCCCTGGGCCTCGACCTCGAGGATGGCCTCCACGTTCTTGTTGCGCAACGCCCGCGCCTGGAGGTTTATCGACTTGCAGATCAGGGTCGTCTCGTATTCCTGCCGCTTGAGGATTTCATTCTTGATGTTGTCATGAACATTACATTCCCTCGTCATCATGAAGCGGCTCGCCATCATGATACCCTCGGCACCGAGCATCATTGCGGCCGCCATGGTTCTCCCGTTGACCATGCCTCCCACGGTGACCACGGGGATCTTCACTTCCTCGACGATGCGCGGCGTCAGCACCATGGAGGTGACGTCATCGTTCAGGGGATGGCCGCCTTCTTCGATTCCCGCCGCGTAGACGCCGTCGTAGCCCGCCTTCTCGGCGTGGACGGCATGACGGACGGAGCCGAGTTTGTGAAACAGTTTTACCCCGGCCTTCTTGAGCATCTCGATATATTCCGGGCCGCAGGCCTTGTCCACGGGAGCCCCGGAAACCTCGACGCCGGCGACCTGTTCTTCGGCGCAGACGCGAATGTACATTTTGTAATGTTCGGCAGTGATGCGTACCGAAGGGAGAATGGTGACGCCCACCATGAAGGGCCTGTCCGTCAGTTTTCGTGTCTCGTGAATTGCCGCGCGGAAGTCTTCTTCCGTTTCATAGTTTGCCGCCGTGACGTTGCCCATGCCGCCGGCATTCGAGATGACGGCGCAGAATTCCGGCTTGCAGAGCCACATCATGGCGCCGCAGATAATGGGGTACTTGATGCCGAACATCTCCGTAATTGCTGTTTTCATCATGGTCCACTCCTTTAACGATGTGATGGCAGGATGCCGCTGTTCAAAAAAAAAGGGTTGGGAGTCTTCTGCAAGACTCGCAACCCTTTACAATTCATGGTGGGCCCTGTCGGGTTCGAACCGACGACCTACTGATTAAGAGTCAGTTGCTGCTACCAGCTGAGCTAAGGGCCCACAGTATTTCCGGATGTGTTTCATATCTGGTACGCCCGGTAGGATTCGAACCTACGACCAACAGATTCGAAGTCTGCGACTCTATCCAGCTGAGCTACGGGCGCGCATGTCATAGCATGTAAGACAGTAGAAGCACTTTGAATCATGAAAAGAACATGTCATCCATCGGAATTATCATATTTCAAAGAAACGTTCTGACAAAACAGGGTTCCCTATTTAGTCTTTTGTGGTTTTTTCGTCAAGAATTATTTTACCCTCTGACGGGCAAATAATAAGCTTTTTTCTGGTGGCAGGGGAGGTGCCGCGGTGCGACGGGAAAGGTTCCTCATTCATTCGTAGAGATGGCACGCCACGGGGTGTGCCCCTTTACTGCCGTCAAGTTCCGGCGTGACCCGGAGGCAGATGTCCATTTTTTTGGGGCAACGGGGATGAAAGGAACAGCCCGCCGGCGGATTGAGGGGACTGGGGATGTCGCCCGTCAGATTGTCCCGTTGTTTCCTTACCGAGGGGCGGGGCACGGGAACGGCCGCCAGAAGGGCCTGCGTGTAAGGGTGCAGGGGATTGCGGTAGAGGTCGACCGTGTCGGCCGTCTCGACGATTTTTCCGAGATACATGACGGCGAGCCGGTCGCTCATGTGGCCGACGACGCTCAGGTCGTGGCTGATAAAGAGGTAGGTGAGATCAAATTCGTCCTGAAGGTCTTTCAGGAGGTTGAGTATCTGGGCCTGAATCGACACATCGAGGGCCGACACGGGTTCGTCGGCGATGATCATCTGCGGATTGAGCGAAAGGGCCCGGGCGATGCCGATGCGCTGGCGCTGGCCGCCGCTGAATTCGTGGGGATA
>CAYTUH010000377.1:0-3204 GCA_964441165.1 uncultured Syntrophaceae bacterium | reverse complement strand
GTGACCGTCTCGCTCAGTTCGCGGTCACGGACCACCAGGAATTCCCACACCTGGGTGTTGGCCCAGGAAGGTGCCCAGCGTGCGGCATCGATCATTTCTGCTATTTCCCGGTCCGTAATGTTGTAGTCCGTGAATTTCCGAACACTTCGACGTTCCATAACGGCTTCCATCAATTCCATGACGGGTTGTACCTCCTGTCCATGAATCTTTTCATGCATCTATGAATACAAACATGTTTTTGTCAAGGGGAAGTTGCCGGTATGGGGTTCAAGGATTGATGGATTCGGGTTTGAAGGAGTAAGAGAAGTTTCGAGTTTCGGGTTTTGGGTTTCGAGGAATACAACTTACGCAGTCATTGCGAGCGCGCCCTCGGCGTGCGTGGCAATCTGTTTTTCTGGATTCCGGATATCCGCTGTCGCGGATTCCGGAATGACATATCGACATTTTGTTGTTGCATTTGGTTTTGGATTTTTTTGCTGACCGCAATAGACAGGATTAACGGATCAGGGATTGAAGGATGAGCAACGCCAGGAACAGAGAAAAACAGCCCGCGGCCCTTCATGGGGTGATGAAGACCCGGGGCGTCGTCATTATCGCTTTTCCTTTTACTATGCCCATGATATGAAAGTGGGCACCTCCCCTTCATCTCCCTGGGTGCCCTGTGACCGCCTGTGAAGAGGGGACTGTTTCCTGCATCGAATCTGAAGATCTCACGGGGGTGCTTTCCATGAAAAGGTATATATGGAGTGTGGTGGTGGTGAGTCTGCTCATGTGCGGTTCACTGGAGGCGAAGAATTGTACCGTCGAAGGGGACATGCGATCGACCATCTCCTTCGAAATCCTGAAAAGGGTGTCAACGGAGCCGGGGGTGGGCACGGTGACCCTCAGCTTTGTCGAACCCCCCTCCTTTGCATCTCCCACCTGCAGGCAGGATATCAGGGACTATGCAGTCCGCTTCACGCCGGAACCGCAGGAAAGGTCACGGGAGGTCGACGAAAGGGGAAACCGGGTGGTGACGGCCACGTGGACGGAGGTACCTCCCGTCATTGATGCCCGGATCACCTTTCATGTCTCGAACGTGACGGCCCTCGGAACCATCGATACGGTTGCGCCTTTCCCGATGGACCGCGTACCCGGAGACCTAACTCCCTATGTGAAGGCCACCGGCTTCGTGCAGTCCGACAGTGCCGCGCTCATTCAGCGGGCGCGGGAACTGACCGACGGTGCCGTGAGTGAATTTGATGCAGTACAGAAGATACTTAGCTGGATTGTCGACCGGCGCAATATGACGCGCTCTATTCGGCCGAAGAGGGCAGGGGAAACTGTCAGAACTATTCCCATCTTGCCGCCGCCCTGATGCGTGCCGTGGGGATCCCCGTGAGGATCGTCAACGGGATCACGCTGAAAAAACCCTATGACGTGAACCGGAGGGGTGGTGTGCTCACCTTCAGGATGGGCCAGGGACGGCACGCCTGGATCGAAGTCTGGTTTCCCGATCTGGGGTGGGTCCCCTTTGACCCCCATCAATCGGCCCTCTTCGTGGCAAACCGGTTTGTCAAGATCGAAGTCGGCATCGACAACAGCGAAACCGTTCAGGACGGCCGTCTGCGCTGGACCCGGATACGGGGGAGCAGGGCGAATCTTCGTGCCTCCGAGACGATCAATGCCGATTTTCCCGCCGACAGCGTTGCATTGACGGGTACGGCCGAGAAGTATGGGCCACGGAATCTCCTCCTCTGTCCCCCCGTAGTCTCGGATTTCAGGCAGATCGTGATGCAGGAAGCCGCGCCTCTATACGTGGTCGGAGGCGGAGAATCGGGAAAGATGTCTTTCAGCGAGCCGCTTACCGTCGGCAATCTGGATCTTCCGGCGAATATCGATTTCGCCGCACCTCCCGCGCCGGTCATCGTCGGGAATGGGGGGCGTTGCGAGCAGCGGCGGACCTTCTATGTGGAAACGGCCGAATATGTCACGTCGAAACGCATGCAGTTCGTCCAGGCCGCCGTCGTCGGCAGGCCGCTCAAGCTGGAAAGTGTGGGTGTGGCCCTTCACCGCTTCGGAGGAAGCGGTTCACTCTGGATCGATCTGTACGAAGACAGGGAAGGGCTTCCGGGAGCCGTGATCGCCGCCAGCGAGGTGATCGATGCCGCGACGCTGTCACTCGTGCCGGGATACCGGTGGCAGGATTTTTCCTTTTCCACGGAAGAGGTCCTCCTCATGCCCGGGCTCTACTGGATCGGCCTGGGATATACGGGAGATTCCATCATTAACTGGTTTTACAGCTACGGAAAGCCCGTGGGGCCCCTGGACGGGACACGGTACCGGTATGCCTACGGCGGTGACTGGAGCGGCGCGCTGAGCTACGAATTCAATTACCGGGTGAGGGGAAAGACCGTTCCATGAACGGTGAAGCAAGGGGACGGCCTGGGAAGGCCCCCCCTTCTTCGACAACTGATATTACTTGCCCGTAAATGTCGGTTTCCGCTTTTCCGCGAAGGCGGTGAAGGCCTCCATCAGGTCATCGGAGGGGACGATATTGGCGCTGATCGAGGCGACATACTTGAGACCGTCGTCGATCGATTTGCCGATGCCGTAGTTCAGGACGTTCTTCGAGGCCTGGACGGCCAGAGGAGAATTCCCGGCGATCTCCAGGGCCATTGCCTCGGCCCCCTTCATGAGTGCGTCATGGTCCTCGAAGATCTCGTTTACGAGGAGGATCTCCCGGGCTCGAAGGGCGTCGATGTTCTTCGCCGTGTAGGCGAGTTCCCGTGTGATGCCCTGCCCGACGATCTGGGGGAGGCGTTGCAGGACGCCCACATCGGCCACAAATCCCACGGCGGCTTCACGGAGCGAGAAGAGGGCATCTTTCGAACAGAGCCTGATGTCGCAGGCGGTAATCATGTCGAGCCCCGCACCGATGCAGAAGCCGTGGACGGCGGCGATGACGGGTTTTTTGCACCATTCGATGCAGCTCATGGTGTCCTGGAGTTCGTAGATCCGGGGGAGAAATTTCCACTTGATGCCCCCTTTCTGTTCGGGATTCGTGATTTCAGGGATGGCCCCGGCCATGCTGATGAGGTCGATGCCCGCCGTGAAGCAGGGACCTTTCCCGCTGATGACGACGACCCTGATTTCGGGATCCTTGTCGAGATCATCGAAGATAGGAATGGATTCGGTCCAGGCGGGAAGGTTCATGGCGTTTTT
>CAYTUH010000376.1:0-3206 GCA_964441165.1 uncultured Syntrophaceae bacterium | reverse complement strand
CAATATTGGTCGATTCGGTGCTCCCGGGGGTAAAGACAACTTCGTCGGACGCCGCCCCCAGGGCCTTGGCCACGGTTCCCCGGGCCTCGTCCAGTGCTTCCCGGGCCTCGATTCCCAGGGAATAGCCGAATTCCGACGTCGCCACGGAATAGATCTCGAAAAAGAAGGGCGTCATTGCCTCGAGAACCCGTTCGTCGAGACGGCTTGCCGCCCCGTTGTCAAGGTATACTAATTTCTCAGACATGGTCTCTCCCTCACCTTTATATAAAAAGGGTAATCGTCGATTCCCGGGCTTCCTGGATGTAGGTCCCCACGGCCCCGTATTCATCGATAAGGTCCTCGCGCAGGTCCCTCCGTTTCCCGCCCATGATCTCCATGGTCCTATCGCAGGCGATGATCTTGCCGCCCAGTTCCTTGAAATCCTGAAGGAGTTTTTCCAGGGAGGCCACATTGCGCGCCTTCATCCGCCGCCGGATCATCCATTTTCCCAGACCGAGCATATGCATCGCCGAGAGCGGACCCTTCTCAAGCCCCCCCTTCACGAGCCGCTGCAGTCCCCAGAAGGTAAAGTAGAGGGACACCTCCATTCCCATGGAGAGGGCTCCCGTGGCGATAATCAGGGCGCTGTAAAGCTTGTCCATCTCTCCGCTGTGGACGACAATGGTCGCTTTCTCGGCCATGATTCAACCCTCCTCTATTTCCGTATCCGGATTTTCCAGAGATTCCCGTCTTCCGTCACGTCGAGCAGCTCAAGGCCCAGGGCCCTGGCCGCCATGGGAATCTCTTTCTTGGAAGCCGGATGGGTTCCCTTGATCTCCACCACATCACCCTTTAAGGCCTTTCGGAGCGCCTTGCGGGTTTCCACCAATGGAACAGGGCACGTCTCGCCGGTTACATCTACCTTGATCTCAGCCATGATCGTTCCCTCCCATACACCTAAAACCCTCTGAAACGTCTGAACCCCGCTCTTCATGAAGTAGCGGGGTCCAACAACCCATCCCCCTCTCGTGAAAGGGCGTATATACGTGCCCTGCCGGGCAATTTCGATCTTGTGTTTAAGGTAAGCGCTTACCGGTCCCTTGTCAAGTGAACCATTGGTCCTCGACGGGTCGCATGCAGGGAGATGGATGTGAGCAAGAGACTCTCGCAGCAAGACAACGACAACGGAGAGAGACGGGCAGAGGCTGCTGTAATTCTTGGAATGAGGAGGACTAATATCGCCGACGGGACGGGGACCTTCTGACTGTGGACGGACGTGCTTTCTTCTCACTGAGAAGAATGACGCCCCGGACTTTCTTTCCGCTCCCCATCACGACGCAATGATTCACCTGCGAGAGAATGCGCCTGAGCGCCTTCTGCAGGGAGAGCGATTCAAAGCGCACCGATACTTCCCGGTCCCCGATCCGGTCCGTTCCCTTGATCCAGATCTTCCGCTGGGAGGCAATCCTGTCGAGAACCGCCTTCATTGACGCCTTCACGATATGACCAGACAGCGTGTTGTTAGTGAAGCGGAGATCGATCACTCCATTGCCGGCCTTCGCCGGACAGGGCAGAGCCAGGAAGAAAAGAAGCAGGACCGTCGGCAGGATCAGAACCTTATGTGGTATTCCCGGAAACAACATACGCCTATGCCATCATATTTCGTCAATTTTGTCAAACCATGGGGACCACAGGCGGGCCCAACCGCAATATTGGATCTTCCCTTGTATGAAACTTAAAGTTTGGTACACTTGTGTAAAGTCAAATTAGAGTGTCACTCCCGCGAAGGCGGGAGTCCAGAACTAATTGATAATACTGGATGACCTGTCAGGCACGGAATGACAAAAGTGGACAAAATCGATTTTCTGCGAATGCATGAAGTTTCATCCTTGGTTAAACCGGCCCCAAGCTGGGGGCGGTGCTTACACCAACACTATTAGCTTCCTGAAATCGCGCATGGGATGATTTCGATGGGCATCGATCATTTCAGTCCGTAATCAAAGAGGTGTCCGTTCCTCCTTGACTTCATTCAGGAAGATATCCTTTTCACATTGGATGCGACGCCGCTATTTTACGAATTCACGTATCAGCCGGGCGGTTGTTTCGGGGCGTTCTTCCTGTGGAATGTGCCCGCATTCGGGAATGACTGCCAGGTCAGCTCCCGGTATGTCCTTCTGAAAACGATAGGCGTACTCAACCGGTATCCACTGGTCCTCCGCACCCCATATTATGAGGGTCGGTGCAGAAATAACGGACAGTTTTTCGATGTATGGGTCTGTTGCAAACTTCAGGATCGCTCGGGTGACGGTCGTCTGCGCATCCCGTGCCCCTTCGGTACGCAATCGGTCGTAGTAGGCATCGATTCTCTCATTCGTTACCAGTTCCCGGTCAAAAAATACCATCTTCAGGTTCCCTTTTATTAACCACTTGCCGAAGGTCCACTTCGTGAGGAATGCACCGGGGCCACTGTTCATGACTCTGATGATAAGCGGTGCCTCCTGACGATACCCAGCAGAATCGATCAGGACAAGACGGTCCACCTTCTCGGGATGATCGACAGCCATGATTATACCAACCGCTCCGCCCAATGAATTTCCCACAATCACGGGCCGTTCAATGTCCATCAGCTCCAGCCAGGCATTCACTTCCTTGGCGAGCGTCACGGGATCATAGTCGCCCCCCCTTGGTTTGTCGGTCCAGCCGAACCCTTTCATGTCGAGAGCCCATACATGATATCCCGCATCGGACAGGATCGGTGCCACTTCTTCCCAGGTATAGGTGGACGACCCGAAGCCGTGGATCAGAAGAATGTCCTTCCCCGGTCCGGGATATTCCCGATAGTGATAGCGGACATTATTCATCGTTAAAAAGTGATCGTTCTGCTCCGGTAAAAGGATCTTACCGGCGGGTATAGTCTCCATGAAAACACCGCAAGACGACAGGAGAAGACAGGCAGACAGGATAAAAATGACCAGTATGATCTTGTTTTCTTTTTCCATTGTTCCCTCCTTGATTACATGCATCATTTCGTTATTTGCATTCAGAGGTCAAACGATACACGCTTTCATTTTGTACTCTTCAACGAAGGTTTCACAAGAGAAATATATGTAAATAAAAAGGCAGGGCTTGTATGAAGTATAATAGCCCTGCCTGACCCTGGGCCACCTGACCCTGGGGTCACATCTTGATTTGTGAATTAAGCAGCTTGAATTTCCTTATTAATTCAC
>CAYTUH010000375.1:0-3232 GCA_964441165.1 uncultured Syntrophaceae bacterium | reverse complement strand
GTTCCCGAAGTCGACAAAATATCGAACCCCATGGCGACGAAGGCTCTGCCGATGGGAACAATCGCATCTTTATCGCTGTCACGGACACTTATGAAGACCTTACCGCTCCGGGGCATGGCATAACCGACAGCGATCTGGCTTTTGGCAAAGGCAACTCCCAGATCGGGATCGATGCCCATCACCTCCCCCGTTGATTTCATTTCCGGTCCAAGGAGGGTATCCGATCCCAGAAACCGCTTGAAGGGGAGCACCGATTCCTTCACGGAAAAAAAGTGCGGTTGCGGGTCATTCAGCATTCCCTGCTCCCGCAGGGACCGACCGGCCATTATTCTGGTGGCGATCTTCGCCAGCGGCACGCCGGTTGCCTTCGATACGAAGGGAACCGTTCTGGAGGCACGGGGGTTTACTTCGAGGACATAGAGGTCATCGCCCTTCACGGCATACTGCACGTTGATAAGTCCCCGCACGCCCAGTTCCAGTGCCATGCGCCGTGTCTTATCCTTTATTTCCTCCCGCATCACTTCTTTCAGAGAAAAGGCGGGCAGTACCATGGCGCTGTCGCCGGAATGAATGCCGGCGTGTTCGATATGTTCCATGACACCACCGACCATGACATCCCGTCCGTCACACACGGCATCCACGTCAACTTCGACGGCATCCTCGAGAAACTTGTCGATAAGAATCGGATGGTCAGGTGAAGCATGAAAGGCCTCCGCCACAAAACCCTCAAGGTCCGCCTGGCTCCAGACCACCACCATGGCCCTCCCCCCGAGTACGTAGGATGGCCTGATAAGGACGGGATACCCGATCTTGTTGACGATTTTCTCCGCCTCGGCGAAGGAGAGGGCCGTATCGCTGTCGGGCTGTTTGATACCGAGTTTGTCGGCCATTTCCTTGAAGAGTTTGCGGTCTTCGGCGCGATCGATCGCCTCGGGAGACGTCCCGAGAATATTCAGTCCCCTTTGCGCCAGCGGCAGCGCCAGATTCAGGGGGGTCTGGCCGCCAAGCTGCACGATGACGCCCTCGGGCCTTTCCGTCCGGGCGACATTGAGGACATCCTCAAGGGTGAGGGGCTCGAAATAGAGCCGGTCTGAAATATCGTAATCGGTGGAGACCGTCTCGGGGTTCGAATTGACCATGATGGTTTCGAACCCCATTTCTCTCAGGGCCATCGAAGCGTGAACACAGCAGTAGTCGAATTCGATTCCCTGGCCGATCCTGTTCGGCCCGCCGCCGATAATCATGATCTTTCGGGCACTGCCGCCGCGGCTTTCGTCTTCATCGGCATAGGTGGAATAATAGTAGGGTGTGTGGGCCTCGAATTCGGCGGCACAGGTATCGACAAGCTTGTAGACGGGCATGATGCCGGCATGCGCACGCATTTCCTCTACATCCGACTCGGCCAGACCCAGGAGCCCGCCGATCTGATAATCGGAAAACCCGAATTTTTTTGCCTTTTCGAGAAGGACCGGGGGAATCGAACCGTCTTTCCCGCTCTCCTCCAGTTCGGCGCTCACATCGACAATCTCCCTGATGTTGTCGATAAACCAGGGATCGATGGCCGACACCCGGGCGATATGCTCGACGGACATACCCCGTTCAAGGGCGTACCGTATGTAGAGAAGCCGCTCCGGTGTGGGACGGATCAGCGTCGCATCGATCTCCTTTTCGTCGAGGTCACGAACCGTCGCGAGGCGATCGAGCCCCCCGAGGCCGATCTCAAGTCCTCTCAACGCCTTCTGGAGGGCTTCCTTGAATGAACGTCCGATGGCCATGGTTTCCCCCACCGACTTCATCGATATGGTCAGGGTGTTCTCAACACCGGGGAACTTCTCAAAGGCAAAGCGGGGAATTTTGACGACACAGTAGTCGATGGTCGGCTCGAAGGAGGCCGGCGTCTGCCGGGTAATATCGTTGGGAATCTCGTCCAGGCTGTAACCCACGGCAAGCTTGGCCGCAATCTTTGCGATGGGAAATCCCGTTGCTTTCGATGCCAGCGCCGACGAACGCGACACCCGGGGATTCATTTCGATTACTACCACCCGTCCCGTCTCGGGATGCACGGCGAACTGGATGTTCGACCCCCCCGTGGCAACACCGATCTTCCGTATCACGGCGATCGACGCGTTCCGGAGATACTGGTACTCCCGGTCGGTAAGCGTCTGGGCCGGAGCCACGGTAATGGAATCACCGGTATGGACGCCCATGGGATCGAAATTTTCGATGGAGCAGATAATGACCACATTGTCACGCTGATCCCGCATGACTTCGAGCTCGAACTCCTTCCAGCCCAGCACTGACTCTTCAATGAGCACCTCACCGATCATGCTCTGGTCGATGCCGTTGGTCACGAAATCGCGGAACTCCTCGACGTTGTACGCCACGGACCCGCCGGTACCCCCGAGAGTGAAACTGGGACGTATGACCACGGGATAGCCGATGTCGTCGACAATCCCCCAGGCTTCATCCATGCTCCGCGCCACGGCGCTCCGCGGCAGATCGAGACCGATCTCCGTCATGGCTTCCTTGAAAGAGTTCCTGTCTTCCGCCCGTTTTATCGCCGCCAGGTCGGCACCGATCATCTCCACACCGTACCGGTCGAAGACACCCCGTTCCGCCGCCTCCACGGCCGTATTGAGCGCAGTCTGTCCGCCAAGCGTGGCAAGCACCGCCTGTGGCCGTTCCTTCTCGATGATTTTTTCAAGCGTCCCGGCCGTAATCGGTTCCACATAGGTCCGGTCGGCCATTTCCGGGTCCGTCATGATCGTGGCGGGATTGGAGTTGAGAAGGACCACTTCGTAGCCTTCTTCCACCAGTGCCTTGCAGGCCTGGGTTCCGGAGTAGTCGAACTCGCAGGCCTGGCCGATCACAATGGGACCGGAGCCTATAATCAATATTTTTTTGATATCATCCCGTTTCGGCATGATTGTTCTATTCCCATTCTATCGTCCCGGGCGGTTTCGAACTGATATCGTAGACGACCCGGTTCACACCCCTGACTTCGTTTATGATTCGCGCGGAGATGCGTCCCAGCAGGTCATAGGGCAGGGTGACCCAATTCGCCGTCATTCCATCCAGGCTCGACACCACTCTCAGCGCCACTACATTGGCATAGGTACGTTCATCGCCCATGACACCGACACTCTTGACGGGCAGGAGCACGGCAAAGGACTGCCATATCGCACTGTACCCCTCATACAGCATCAGTTCTTCCTGTACGATCCGGTCAGCC
>CAYTUH010000374.1:2772-3234 GCA_964441165.1 uncultured Syntrophaceae bacterium | reverse complement strand
ATGATTCAGCATGTCTACGAGCGGGCGGAAGGGGTCGAAATGGTCTCTTCCGTTGCCGTGGCCACCGATGATGAACGAATTTACGATGCCGTGAAGGCCTTTGGCGGCAACGCCGTCATGACCTCTCCCCGTCACCGCTCCGGAACGGACCGGATCGCGGAAGCGGTGTCGGGGCTGGGGCTCGGTGACGACGATATCGTGGTCAATATCCAGGGCGATCAGCCCCTCTTCGAGCCCTGCCAGATCGAAGAGGTGGTGGCGCCGCTTTTAGAAGATCCCGCGCTGCCCATGACCACCCTCATCTACCGGATCAGGCGCGAGGAAGAGATTCACAGCTCCCATATCGTGAAAACGGTCTTTGATACCAAGGGACGGGCTCTCTACTTCTCACGGTCCACCATCCCCTGCGACCGTGACGGCACCTCGAAAGTTGACTATTACAAGCATCACGGCATCTACGCC
>CAYTUH010000374.1:2375-2669 GCA_964441165.1 uncultured Syntrophaceae bacterium | reverse complement strand
CTTGAAACGGGCCTCCTCGAAAGACTTGAAGCCCTGGAGCAGCTACGGGCCCTGGAACACGGATATGTCATAAAGGTCGTCGAGACGGACTTTGATTCCATTGAGGTCGATACGGAAGCCGATATCGAACGGGTACGAAGAACGATAGACGGGCACAAAGGCACAAAGGCACAAAGGCACAAAGGAAAAAAGTACCAAAGTTCCTGAGTTCCAAAGTACCAGAGTGTCTGAGCACTATTCCCCGAAGCGGGAGGCAACTTTAAACCCAAAACTTTTCAACAGCTATGTTCTTAC
>CAYTUH010000374.1:0-2365 GCA_964441165.1 uncultured Syntrophaceae bacterium | reverse complement strand
TAATCTGTCTTTTGTTTTTTTCTTGTGCTGAATGCTGACAGCCGAAAAAGTGGAGATGGGAGATGACGAGAATACTGACACTTGGCCTTGTGGCGTTATTGCTGTTTCTGGTTGCCGGGTGCGGGATACCCGACCTGCCCGGTCCTATCGGTATCCCGGGCCTGTAGAGCGCCCTGTCGCCGGGTATTACAGATCGTTTTTACTACAGAGAAAAGGGGACGGGCAGTCGGAGAGAGTTGCCGACCTGCCCGCCCTTTTCTTTTCATCCGGTGATGGATGATCCTCACTTAATCAGCCTATGGCCTTTTCGCCGCGTTCCCCTGTGCCGATTCTGACTGTTTCATGGAGATCGAGGACAAAGATCTTTCCGTCTCCGTGGTTGCCGGAAAAGGCCCCTTTCACGATCGCTCCGACAGCCGGCTCAACAAAATCTTCGTTGACGGCGATTTCCACTTTTGTTTTTTTCAGGAGACCCACCTCCCTGGTTCCCCGGTAGACCTCGGTCACGCCCTTCTGGCGACCGCGCCCCAGTACATTGGAGACCGTAATCAGGTTTACTTCCACGTTTTCCAGTTCATGCCGTACGGCATCCAGTTTATGGGGCGGTATGATTGCCACTATATATTTCATCCTGTTCTCCTATTCTACGATAGTGTATGCGGATTCATGGTGCTGGGTAAGATCGAGCCCCATCAGTTCGTCCTCCCGCTCCACGCGCATGCCGAAGAAGGCGTCGACGAATTTGAAGAGAATCCATGTCATGACCAGGGCGAAGGCGATACAGGCGATCATGTAGAATCCCTGAATCAGCAGAAGTTTCACGTTGCCGAAGAAAAAACCGTCAGCTCCTCCGGCGTTGATCGCCTTTTCCGCGAAGAGCCCCGTCGCCAGGGTCCCCCAGATACCACCGACACCGTGGACACCGAAAACATCCAGCGAATCATCGTATCCCAATTTCGGTTTCAAGGTCGTCACTGCCAGGTAACAGAGCATGCTCGCCATAATCCCGATGAAGATGGATGACAGGGGACTGACGAATCCGCAGGCGGGAGTGATGGCGACGAGTCCCGCCAGGGCGCCCGTGACGATTCCCAGCACGGTGGGAGCTTTATTCCGCTGCCATTCGATAAGTGCCCAGGTGAGTCCCGCCGCCGCCGTCGCCGTATTGGTGGTGACAAAGGCGTTCGCCGCGAGGCCGTTTGCCCCAAGGGCGCTTCCGGGGTTGAATCCGAACCATCCGAACCAGAGAATCGCGCCTCCCAGAACGGTCAGGGGCAGATTGTGGGGAGTGAATCCCTGCTTGCCATGATCGATCCTCCGCCCGATGAGGATGGCCATGAGGAGCGCCGACACACCGGAACTGACGTGGACGACGATACCTCCCGCGAAATCGAGGGCTCCGATGTCCCTCAGCCATCCTCCCGTTCCCCATACCCAGTGTGCGATGGGGTCATAGACCAGCGTGGTCCAGAGGAGTATGAAGATGGCAAAGGCCGAAAATTTGATGCGCTCCGCAAAGGCCCCCACCATGAGGGCCGGCGTAATGATGGCGAACATTGCCTGAAACATCATGAATGCCAGGTGGGGTATCGTTTCCGAATAATCGGGGTTGGGCAGTATCCCCACATTTCTTAATCCCAACCAGTCCAGGCTTCCGATGATCCCCTGTCCCGTGTCGGGGCCGAAAGCCAGGGAATATCCCAGAATGACCCACTGCAGGCTGACGAGACACATGATGAAAAAACACTGCATCAGCAGGGAAAGGATATTCTTTCGTCGTGCCAGCCCTCCGTAAAAGAGCGCCACCCCCGGCGTCATTATGAAAACCAGTGCCGTGCACACCAGCACCCACGCCGTATCTCCCGTGTTCATGTTTGCACCTCCCTGTAAAATGAGTTTTATTAATTCCTACGATGCGGAATGTATCAAATACCGTGCCATTTACCCTATTATTTATATAAACTATTGTATATGTTAATATAAATTCTATAATACCCCTTATCCTGGGCTGTAAAATCACTACTGCCAGGTATTGGTGAATTTTATATATGACAATTATGTAGGAAATTGAGGCAAGGTGAATCTGCGACAGGGCCTTCATCCTTCGGCATCGTCCTTCATCGATTCCTGACCGCCATCACCTGGTGTCGGGATGTCTGCGAAGATCGGGACGGCGGGACGGAACCTCTCTCCCGGATAACTTGAACATAAAGGATCTGCTCCTGATGCAGAAAAATCTTGACAGAGTTTTGCAATTCGTTTTTAATATGTTATTATCTTTACGGTAGTTCTCGCATAACAGGTGCCTGAAGATTACTGCCGCGACCACTTCATTTCAATTGAAATACCAAACTCCACACACGTA
>CAYTUH010000373.1:2896-3236 GCA_964441165.1 uncultured Syntrophaceae bacterium | reverse complement strand
AGTTCCAAAGTACCTGAGCAAGACTGGATTAATGGATTATGGATTGTGGGATTGATGAAGACAGGCACAGAGTTCCAGAGGCACAAAGGCACAGAGGAAAAACAAGTACCAAAGTACCTGCGCAAGGCAGGATTAAAGGATTAGGGATTGAGGGATTGAAGAAAAGAACCAAGTGCAATAGGGACAAAACGCCTCGCAAGGGGCGGGCAACTTTAAAATTTCAACTTGGAACTTGAAACGGTTTTTAATGCTGACAGCTGACAGCTGACAGCTGAAAGCTTTTATTATTCAACGCTTCACACAGAAAGGAGGGGTCATCATGGCACAGTGGGAATATGAC
>CAYTUH010000373.1:2389-2886 GCA_964441165.1 uncultured Syntrophaceae bacterium | reverse complement strand
ATAGACTATGAAAAGAAAGCATGTCATTATAATTGGAGGAGGGGCTGCGGGATTGACCGCGGCGGCGGGTGGCGCACAGTTCGGCGCAAAGACGATTCTGATCGAAAAGGCGAAAAAACTGGGCGGCGACTGCCTGCACGTGGGGTGTGTTCCGTCGAAAACCCTGATCAGGACGGCCAATGTATGGGCTCAACTGAGGCGTGCAAAGGAATTCGGCCTTCCGGAAGTCGCACTCCCGCCGGTCGATCTCGGTGCGGTCATGGATCGTGTCCGGTCCGTGATCGAAGAGATACAGCACCATGATTCGCCGGAGCGCTTCTGCGGTCTCGGCGCGGCGGTCCGCTTCGGAAATCCCGTCTTTGTCGACGATCAGACGGTAAAGCTCGACAGGGACCGCATCACCGCGAAAACATGGATTATCGCCACCGGTTCCGGAATTTTTGGCGGGTTCAATTACCGGGTACCTGCACCTGGAGCCAAAATTGAAAATGGAAACC
>CAYTUH010000373.1:0-2379 GCA_964441165.1 uncultured Syntrophaceae bacterium | reverse complement strand
GTAAAGATCGACCGGGACCAGATCACCGCGCGGACATGGATTATCGCCACCGGTTCCGGCCCCGCACTTCCGCCCGTCGAGGGGCTTGCCGATGTGCCCTACTGGACCAACGAAACGGTCTTCTCGCAGCGGAAACTCCCCGAGCGGCTTCTCGTCCTGGGAGGAGGCGCTGTCGGACTCGAGATGGCACAGGCCTTCTGTCGGCTTGGATCGAAGGTAACCGTCATTGAATTCCTGGACCAGATTCTCGGCCCTGAAGACGTCGATATCGCCGGGATGCTGCAGGGACGGCTGGAAGCCGATGGTATCCTCTTTTACACCGGGACAAAGGCACTGAAGGCGGAATCGAAGGGAAAGAAGATCCGACTCACCATAGTGCCGGTTGCAGGCGAGGGAAAGACGGAAGTGCTTGAAGGCGATGCACTGCTCGTGGCGGCGGGTCGGAAGCCGAACATCGACGGACTCGGCCTCGAGGCGGCAGGCGTGAAATATACGGAGAGAGGCATTTCCACTGATCTGCGCATGCGAACGAGCGTCCCCCATATCTTTGCCTGCGGTGATGTGAACGGCAGGTTTCCCTTTACCCACGTGGCGGGATATGAGGGGGGAATCGCCCTGACAAACGCCGTCCTTCGACTGCCCCGGAAGGCGGATTACGAAAAAATAGGGTGGTGCACCTATACGGACCCGGAAGTGGCCAGTATCGGACTCAACGAGAAAGGGGCGATTGAAAGGGGATACAAGTACCGGATTTTCGAGGAACGCTTTGAAGACAACGACCGGGCACTCACCGAGGGCGAACCCTTCGGAAAGATCAAGATACTCGTCAGTCCGCGCGGGAGGTTCATGGGATGCCAGATCATCGGCGCTCACGCGGGTGAACTGATTCATGAATGGATACTGACCATGACGGGAGGCGTCAAGCTTTCCACCGTGGCCGGCGCGGTGCATGTCTATCCCACGGTCTCGGAGATCTCGAAGCGGGTTGCCGGAAACATTTTCAGCGAAAAGCTCTTCAGCGACCGGACCACGAGCATGCTCCGCCTCCTCTTCAACTTGAAGGGAAGGGCCTGCGAACTGCCGGAGGAGAAGTAGCCGGGAAGACGGTATTGTTAAAGGCATGTCGAGGATTTTTTCCGATTACGTCGGAAAGGAAAGGCGGATTCTTGACCGCAACGGGACGGGAAATTCGACAGATCCGTCCCTTTAGCACATTCCTCGTACCGCATAGATCTCTCTGGCTGGAAGATGATAGGGCCGTGGAAGGGAAGGGCGGAAAAAGTCACCTCCGTCGCTTCAGCGAGTTCTCGATGAAGGGCCAGAGCTGGGAGAGTAGCATCCCCGCAAGCATCAGGGCGCAGCCGGCTGTCTGCCGGAGCGTCATCATCTCGTTCAGGAGCAGCCATCCTCCGAAGGCGGCGAAGACCGATTCCAGGCTCAATATGATCGACGCATGGGCCGGATGGGCGTTTCGCTGACCGATCACCTGGAGCGTATAGGCAACACCCACCGACATGGCGCCCCCGTACAGAATCGGCACGGCGGCGTGGAGCAGGCCGCTCACCGTATTCTCCTCGACGATAAAGGCCGAGATCAGACTGATAATCGAGACGGCGGCATACTGGATAAAGGCGAGCTTGAGCGAGTCCATCTTCGGCGAGAGCCATCCGATGACCAGCACATGGACGGCGAAGCAGAAGGCCCCCAGGAGGACCAGAAAATCTCCGAAATCAATGGTGAACTGTTCGGTGATGCTCAGGAAATAGAGCCCTGCGGCGGCGAGAATCGCGCCCGTCCAGGTTCCCCGGTTCGTGTGCTGTTTCCAGATGAGTGCGAGAAAGGGAACGATCACCACGTAGAGGCCCGTAATGAAGCCCGCCTTGCCTGCCGTGGTGTAGACAATCCCCACCTGCTGGAATGACGACCCCCCGAAGAGAGCGAGCCCCGCCAGTGCACCTCCCCAGAGAAAAGTCTTCAGGTCCGGGGCCTTTCGTGC
The DNA here is from genome assembly GCA_964441165.1 of uncultured Syntrophaceae bacterium. Taxonomy (GTDB): domain Bacteria; phylum Desulfobacterota; class Syntrophia; order Syntrophales; family UBA2210; genus CAYTUH01. The sequence goes on along the minus strand of CAYTUH010000373.1, from coordinate 383 downwards.
TTTATTGCCGCCATTGTTCCTGATGCCGTTTCTCAGGATAAAGGGGAGCAGCACCAGACAGCCCAGGGCGAACCGGACACCGTTGAAGATAAAGGGCCCCACATGATCCATCCCCACCCGCTGGGCCACGAAGGCGAAGCCCCAGATGAAGGCCGTTGAAAGCAGAATGACATCGGATTGTAAAGTCCTTTTCTCCATTAATTCCACCGGTTCACACATCAGTAATGAAGCGGCACCTTACACGGGAACGGGAGGGGAGTCAAGGGAATCTGAGTAACAGAGTTCCAGAGTTCCAAAGTACCAGAGTACCAGAGTACCAAAGTACCAGAGTTCCAAAGTACCTGAGTAAAATTCCCCGAAGGGGAAGGCAACTTTAAACTTTT
>CAYTUH010000372.1:0-3240 GCA_964441165.1 uncultured Syntrophaceae bacterium | reverse complement strand
GTCGGTCCTGGTCCTTCCCTGAAGAGATGGCGGGCGCGGGCCCAGGGCAGAGTGGCACCGATACGGAAGAGAACGAGTAATATAACTGTCATACTGGATGAGCGCTAAACAGTGAGGAGGTGAAACTTTGGGGCAGAAGGTAAATCCCATTGGGTTTAGGCTAGGAATCAACAAAACTTGGGATTCCCAGTGGTTTGCGGAGCGAAATTACAGTAAATTACTGCACGAGGACATCAGGGTCAGAGAACACCTGAAAAAGAAGTTTTATCATGCAGGTATTTCAAAGATTGAAATCGAGCGTGCCGCAGACAAAGCGAAGATCAATATTCATACTGCCCGGCCCGGTATTATTATCGGGAGAAAAGGTTCCGAAATAGAGAAAGTCAAGAAAGATCTCGAAAAAATCATGACGGGCGAAGCGATAATCAATATTCTTGAAGTTCGCAAGCCGGAAATGGACGCACAGCTCGTAGCCGAAAACATAGCGTTGCAGCTCGAACGGCGGGTCGGTTTCAGAAGGGCCATGAAGCGAGCCGTGACAACGGCGCTGAAGTTCGGTGCCCAGGGGATTCGCGTTGCCTTCGGCGGCCGGTTGGGCGGTGCGGAAATGGCGCGGCGGGAATGGTACCGTGAAGGCCGCGTGCCGCTCCATACACTCAGAGCCGATATCGATTACGGCTTTGCCGAGGCCCATACGACCTACGGTCTCATCGGTGTCAAGGTATTGATTTTCCACGGTGAGGTCTTACCGGACAAGGAAGAAGTGGTTGCGTAGCGCATCCGGAACTCATCAGTTGAGATATGATCGTTATAAATAGGACAGTGGATTATGTTATCGCCTAAAAGAGTTAAATTCAGAAAGATTCAAAAGGGTCGGGTCGGAGGAGTTGCCCAGAAGGGCAATAAGATTGATTTCGGCGAATACGGACTCCAGGCCCTCGAGCCGGGTCGGATTACAGCGAGGCAGATTGAAGCGGCACGTATCGCGATCACCCGTAGGGTACGTCGTGGTGGAAAGATATGGATTCGCATGTTCCCACATAAATCGCTTACCAAGAAGCCGGCTGAAACACGAATGGGAAAAGGGAAGGGATCTCCTGAGGAATGGGTTGCCGTGGTGAAAAAGGGCTCCGTCTTGTACGAGATGGAAGGCGTCCCCAAGGAAGTGGCCCATGACGCACTCAGACTGGCAGCGCAGAAGCTACCCATAAAGACGACTATATTGTCGAGGGAGATATTCGATGAAGGTTAAAGATATAAAAGATCTTAGTGTCGAGGAGCTGCAACAGAAAGAAAAGAGTCTCTCGGAAGAACTTTTCAAACTTCGTTTCCGTTATGCGGCAGGGCAACTGGATACACCGTCTTCGATGAGCTATGTCAGGAAAGATATTGCCCGCATTAAGACAGTTCTCAGAGAAAGAGAGATCACGGGGTAAGATAATGGAAAGCAGAGGGATCAAGCGAACACTCCAGGGAGTGGTCATCAGCGATAAAATGGATAAGACGGTTGTGGTTCTGACGGAACGGCTGGTGAAGCACACGAAGTTTCACAAGTATATAAGGCGACACATGAAATATAAAGCCCACGATGAAGAAAACAAGTGTGGAGTTGGCGATACGGTAGTCATTATTGAATCCCGTCCCCTCAGCAAGGACAAACGATGGCGGGTTAAGGAAATAGTTGAGAAGGCGAAATAATAGTTAGCACGATTTTGGCGGGGTAATATGAATCATGATTCAGATGCAAACCTTTTTAAATGTAGCTGATAATTCCGGAGCCAAAAAGGTCTGTTGTATAAAAGTGCTCGGTGGTTCGAGAAGACGCTATGCACGGGTCGGCGACGTAATCATCGTGTCGGTGAAGGAAGCGATCCCCAATTCGAAAGTGAAGAAGGGTGATGTGTTGAAGGCCGTTGTGGTACGGACGAAGAAGGAGATCGGCAGGGAAGACGGTTCCTATTTGCGGTTTGATGACAATTCCGCCGTTCTGATAAACGATTCTCTGGAACCTTTGGGAACGCGTATATTCGGACCCGTCGCCCGGGAACTGAGGGCGCGGCAGTTTATGAAGATCGTCTCGCTGGCACCCGAGGTAATATAGAGAACATATTGTGAATTTTGAGTGTTGAGGATACAGCACATGTATATAAAAAAAGGTGATATGGTAGAAGTGGTGGCCGGAAAGGAAAAGGGAAAAACCGGCAAGGTACTTTCCGTGAACAGGGAAAAGAATCGGGTTATTGTTGAAAAATTGAACTTCAACAAGAGGCACCAGAGACCGGATATGCGCGGCAAGGGCGGAATCGTCGAGAAGGAAGGTTCAGTCCATCTGTCCAATGTGATGGTGGTCTGTAACAAATGCGACAAGGCCGTAAGAGTGGGACATAAAGTGTTGGAAGACGGCAAGAAGGTGCGTACCTGCAAGCGGTGCCAGGAAATCCTGGATCAATAGACTGGGGAACGATAGATGGCAAGGTTAAAGGAATATTACAATACAGAAGTTGCAGACAAGCTCATGGAAGAATTCAACTATTCGAGCAGGATGGAGATTCCCCGACTTGAGAAGATAGTCGTCAACATGGGGCTGGGTGAGGCGATTCAGAATATTAAGATTCTTGACAGCGCCGTGGAGGAACTTGCATTAATCGTGGGACAGCGACCCGTTATCACGAAGGCAAGAAAATCAATCGCTACGTTCAAGCTGCGGAAAGGCATGTCAATCGGATGCATGGTGACACTGAGGCGGGAGCGGATGTATGAATTTCTCGACAGGCTCGTAAATGTCGCCGTTCCCCGGATCAGAGACTTCAGGGGTATACCGCCGAAGTCATTTGACGGCAGGGGAAACTTCTCGATGGGGATAGGGGAACATTATATATTTCCCGAGATAGACTACGACAAGATCGACAAGGTGAAGGGCATGAATATCACGATCGTGACCACTGCCAAGACCGATGATGAAGCGCGGCGGCTGTTACAGTTGATGGGCGTGCCATTTAGAAATTAGGGAGGAGTTGGTGTGGCAAAGAAATCCTTAATCGCGAAAGCAAAGAGGGAAAAGAAATTTACTGTGAGAGAATACAACCGATGCCCGCTTTGCGGAAGACCTCGTGCTTATTATCGTAAATTTGATATGTGCCGAATCTGTCTCAGGAAACGAGCTCTTCACGGCGAAATACCGGGAATGATTAAATCGAGTTGGTAGAGGAGTAATAAAATGGGGATGACCGATCCTATTGC
>CAYTUH010000371.1:2855-3249 GCA_964441165.1 uncultured Syntrophaceae bacterium | reverse complement strand
ACCATTCTTCGCTTGTGCAACAGTCCATGTCTCAGGCGGGTAAGGAAGCGGGACTGAAATTCAACACGCAGCCCGTCATTCAGTTGGGTGGAGACGGAAAGCCCGTGATTTCGTTTCCTAACAATCCCGAAGCCCACGCCTTTTACGTGAAGCGGGTTAGCGAATTGTCAAACCAAAAGGTAAGGCAGGCCGTCAAGAGGAAAGCTCTTACAAAGGACTATCTCCCCGAAGAAGCACCTGCCGCTCCGAAGCAGGCGATGCCTAAAGCGGGTGACGTAGTGGACGGGTATAAATTCAAGGGCGGGAATCCGGCAGACAAGAATAATTGGGAGAAGCAGTAATGTCGGGTCCGTGGGAAGCATACCAGGAACGGGGTCCGTGGGAGTCCTATAAG
>CAYTUH010000371.1:0-2845 GCA_964441165.1 uncultured Syntrophaceae bacterium | reverse complement strand
CAGGCCGTCAAGAGGAAAGCTCTTACAAAGGACTATCTCCCCGAAGAAGCACCTTCTGTTTCCAAGGCGATGCCGAAAGAGGGCGACATTGTAGACGGGTACAAATTCAAGGGTGGTAATCCCGCAGACAAGAACAACTGGGAGAAGCAATAGTGTCGGGTCCGTGGGAAGCATATCAGGAACGGGGGCCGTGGGAGTCATATAAAGATACTCCCTTTGAGATTCCCAAGACTGTCTTCCGCAAGAAGATCGAACGCCAAGAAGACCCCGTTATCAATGCCGAGATGGGCAAAGAGGAAGGTCGCCCTCCGTGGGTGAAGTTTGCCGATTTCATCACGGGTCACTTCCCTGACATTAAAGACGTTCCCGAAGTGCAGACCGTTGACGGAAAGCTGAAAATCAACGTCCCCGAAACAGCAGAGGTTCCGTTCCTTCAGTCTCCCGAGATGGCTATTGGTGCCGGTGCAGCCGCAGCGGTAAAGGCAACCGGAGGTATTGCCGCCAAGGTAATCAAGGGCGTTGAAGAGGCCGCAGGATATGCCACGGGCGGTATCACCGACATAGCAAAGGCCACAACCAAGGGAGTTAAGAAAGTAGCTGAAAACGTTGTATCCCCCGAATCCCTTGAAGCGATGGTGAAGGGCGGCAAGTTATCTACGCTTCCTAAATACGCAGAGGGGTCGTCCATTAATCTGGAAAGAATGGACACGACCCAAGATGTTCTTCAGTTGCAGAACGCCCTTGCCAAAGCCGCAGAGGAAGAAATCGGAAAGCGCAGGATTCCGTGGAAAGAAACGGTCAAGGCGGCAGAAGAATTAGCATGGGATTCAAAGGAGTTCTTGAAGCAGGCCAACAAGAAAGGCGGGTTCTCTGCGGCAGAGATTCACGCAGCACGGCAGATCAATTCTAACGCCCTGCATGACCTGTTCAATACCGTGAAGGATATGCCTGCGGACGCAGCGCAGAGAACGGATGCAATGCGTTTCGGCGTAATGGACAAGATTAACAACTACGTCGAAATCATGAAGGCTACCTCGCAGAAGTCTTCCGAGGCCGGACGAGCACTGAACATCCACAAGAAGATGATTACCGACAATCCCGAGTTCGCACAGGACGCGCTCAGACTCAAGACCCTCCAGGCCATGCTTGACCAGAACGGGGGGCGCAAGGCCATAGACGGAATGATTGACGACCTTGCAAAAGTGGATTTCAAAGACCCCGCCGCTGTCAGAGAGATTTTGCAGAAGTACCACAAGGCTACCGCCTTCGATATGTTCTATGAAGCGTGGATGAACGGCATCCTCTCCGCTCCCCCGACTCACTTCGCAAACATTATCGGCAACACCCTGACGATGGCGACGAAGGTTCCCGAAAGCGCAATCTCCAGTGTACTCAGGGGGAAAAGTCCCATCGGCGAAATCAAAGCAGAAACCTTCGGGATGCTTCAGGGTCTAAAAGACGGCATCAGGTTAGGGCTTAAAGCGTTCCAGACAGGCGTTCCGTCCGATTTGTTTTCCAAGATCGAAACGCGGCACATGAACGCCATTCCCGGCAAGCTCGGAGAGGTTATCCGAATCCCCACACGCTCACTAACCGCCGCCGATGAATTTTTTAAGGCCATTGTATATCGCGCCGAAATGAACCGGCAGGCATATCTTGCCGCAGAGAAGACCGGGTTGAAGGGCCGCGCCTTGGGCGAGAAAATGTCAGAGATATTGAACGACCCGTATCATAAATCGTTCAAGGCGATTAACGACAAGGCGAAAGAAGAATCTCTCTATAGGACGTTCAACAAGCCCTTGGGAGAGTTTGGCAATTCCGTGATGCGGCTGCGAGACAAGGTTCCCGCACTTCGTTACATCATGCCGTTTATCAGAACCCCCGTCAATATCGCCAAGTTCGCGTTTGAAAGAACGCCGTTTAATTTTGGAAAGATTGCCTTTGATTACAAGGCGGGAAAGATCGCGAAAGAACAACTCTCCCAGGAATTGGCTAAACCCATCATGGGTTCGCTCATCTCTGCCGCTACCGTGATGGCGGTACTTGAGGGTCACATTACAGGCATGGCCCCGAAGAACAAGAAAGAGCGCGATCTCCTGTACGCAAAGGGATGGCAACCATACTCGATAAAGGTAGGGAGCCAGTATTACAGCTACAACCGGCTTGAACCCATAGGCTCTATCATGGGCATGGCGGCAGACTTTATTGATTCGGCAAGAAGCGAATCGGAGATAAACGAGAAGGCAGGAAGGATGATGCTGTCTGTGTCCCGCAACCTCGCATCCAAGACGTTCCTTCAGGGAGTTTCAAATACCCTAGACGCCATTTCCGATCCCGAAAGATACGGGGCGACATGGACGGAACGGTTCGCGGGGTCGCTTATTCCGTCAGTCGTGGGAAGGGCAGCGGCGGCATACGATCCATACGCAAGGGAAGTCGAAACTCCGTGGGAAGCGATACAGGCTAGAACCCCCTACTACTCTACGAAACTCCCCTATAAGGTGGGTGCCAATATCAGGGGCATGGAACTCCCCATTGAGCGGCAGGGAACTCCGATGCAAAGATTCCTTTCGCCCATTACCGTTACGGAAGAAGCGAAAGAACCTATGAAGTCGGTGATAGACGCGGAACTGGAAAGCCACAGGCTAACGCAAATGCTGAACAAAACAAAGAGCAAGGCAAAGAAAGAAGCCCTGCGAGAGCACAGAACGAGCAGATAACCGAATACTGAGGTGAGATATGAAGACGATTTTGACCATTTTTCTTTGTCTATTTGCGGCGAACGTATATGCGGCTCCCTTCGTGGTGTCGGACCCTTATGCTGCTACTGCCACTCAGCCTGACG
>CAYTUH010000370.1:0-3273 GCA_964441165.1 uncultured Syntrophaceae bacterium | reverse complement strand
GCGGACGGGTCAATACCAAGCTGACGGGGATCTTTGAAACACGGAACGGCGGCGCCATCTTCTGGCCTGAAGTGGGGTACGATTTTCAGAACGGCTGGACGATTCACCTGTCCTATGCGGGCATTCGGGGTAGGGGGCCGTCGGGTGTGGAAAACAGCTCCCTCTTTTACTATTTTGAGGATAATGACATGGTGATGGGGAGGATTCGCTATGAATTCTACGGAGAGTAAGATCCTCGTCGTCATTCTTTGCATGCTGCTCCTTGTTGCATGCGAGAATGGAACAACCGCTCCGGGAGGGCCTTTCTCTGTCAGGGGAACCGTCAGCGTTCAGAAAGTTGCGGAAAAGATAGAGGGCCCCATCATCGTCGCATTGATAAATACCGATGATCTGACACAGATCCAGGACGATCCGGAAGGCGTGATTCTCGACACCGTCGTGGTTGATGAGACTGATTACAATTTCAGCATCGACCTCGCCGGGAAGGGCCTGGCAGCGGGGGACGAGATTGCCCTGATTGCCTTTGTCGACAATAATTATGAGGGTGGTGTGCCCTATCCCGATGCGGGGGATTTCGTCGGGGTATACGCCGACGAGGAAGGCCTGTCGGTCTTTTACACCCTCCGTGACGGCGTGAATGACGGCATTTCGATTGACGTGACCCGTGAGGTCTTCGATTTTGACGCCGCCGTGGAGGGCTGGATCCGGGGGAGCGACACCGGCGAGGTGACCCTTCTTTTGTACGCCGGTGAGGTGACATCGTCGGACTTCAAAAAGCTCGATTTTGACGGTGTGATCGGGTACGGGAAGGTGACCAAGGGGAGCGAAGACCTTTCCTACCGTATCGATGTGCTGCCCTACGGGTACAATGTGCCCGTGGAGGACGTCTATGTCCTTGCACTGCTGGATGTAAACGGGAACGGTGAGATCGACGGCGGTGACCGTATCGGCTATTACAGCGAGGACGAGGATGACTTTCCCAGGCTGATTACCGTTGAGGCGGGGACGATGTCGGATATCGACGTCGCCTTCCACATGGATGTACCCGAGCCGTCGGGGTACGAGATGTCGGTGCAGGGCAGGGTGACGCTTCCCGGCGGTGCCGGGAATGACGATCCCCTGAAGCCGGTCTACGTGATTATTGCCGAGACGGACGATCCGAACGAACTTCGCGATGATCCATTGTCGGCGATACGGTACTTTGCCCGTCTTGCTCCGGGGACCACCGCCTTTGACATCGATCTCTCCGGTACGGAACTGGTTCCCGGTGACGAGATCATCCTGCTGGCGTTGTGGGAAGAGGATTACGACGGCGGATTTCCCGATCCGACGGCGGGTGATTTCGTAGGATTTTACAGGCCCGGTGAGGAGAGTGCCAGCCTCGGCTATTCTCTGCGAGACGGTGTGAACGGGGGGATTTCGATCGAGGCGACCCGGGAGGTCTTCGATTTTGACGCCGCCGTGGAGGGCTGGATCCGGGGGGATGAGACCGGCGAGGTGACCCTTCTTTTGTACGCCGGTGAGGTGACATCGTCGGACTTCAAAAAGCTCGATTTTGACGGTGTGATCGGGTACGGGAAGGTGACCAAGGGGAGCGAAGACCTTTCCTACCGTATCGATGTGCTGCCCTACGGGTACAATGTGCCCGTGGAGGACGTCTATGTCCTTGCACTGCTGGATGTAAACGGGAACGGTGAGATCGACGGCGGTGACCGTATCGGCTATTACAGCGAGGACGAGGATGACTTTCCCAGGCTGATTACCGTTGAGGCGGGGACGATGTCGGATATCGACGTCGCCTTTTACATGGATGTACCCGAGCCGTCGGGGCTCGATATCTTCCTGAAGGGGAGCTTTGTTCCTCCCGCCGGATATGACGAGACATCGGCGCCGGTTTCCCTCATTGTGGCCAGGGCCGATGACCCCGATACCCTTTTCGATGATCCCATATCGGCCATCAAGTATTTCGAGCGCCTTCCGGCAGGCGAATTTCTCTTTGACATCGATCTTTCCGGGACGGATCTTCTGCCCGGCGATGAAGTTGCGGTCATCGCCCTCTGGGACCGTGACTTTACGGGGGGATTTCCCAAGCCGACACGGGGAGACAGGCTCGGCTATGTGCAGAACAAGGACATCTATGCCTTTACCGTTGAATTGCGCTACGGCGTCAACGCCGTCCCGGCCGAGGGATATGAATTCAAGCTGAGCAAGAAGGTCTACGATTTTGAATCGTTGCTCCGCTACGCCCTTGACATGTCGCAGGCGGGGAGCTTCGACGTCGACAAGGCACAGATTATCGTGATGCTCCTCCATGTGAACGGGCTTGAAATCAATATTACCCCGCCGAACAATGTGGATGTGAAGGTCGATATGGATTACATACTGGCCCTGACGACATTGCCTGTCACGGAGTACGATTATATTGGTGTGGGCGAACGGCTGGACCCCGAGAGTCCGAGGATACTCGACGTCTTTACCCAGTTGTATGAAGAAATTGTTGTCTGGGAGGAGAATGAACCGCCTCTGCCGCTGATCAAGGGGGAGGATCACGGTGAAGAAACCGAAAAAACCGCCTATCTGGTGGCGATTCTGGATAAGGACGGCGACAACGAACTCGATAGGGATGACGAGATAGGGTATTACTGCAGCGGAGGGACCGAGGTGGTGAGCGGCAGCACCATCGAAATACCGGGGTACGGCGAAATTATCCTTCCCGACTGGTTGCCCGCCGAACTGCTGGGAACCTATTATTTCCCCTCGCCCGTTCCCCGGATTACCAAGGGAGAAAATTGGGAACTGCGGGACGACGACACCCTGGGGCCTTACTGGATTGAGATGAACCATTATTACGAAGGTACGTCGGAGTAAGAGAGCGAATCCATGACGGGCATTGCCCCCTGATGAGCGGTACGGAGGGATTCGAGCGACAGGGGGCGGGACGCATGCAAAACGGCCCGTCTCATGCCCCGTGCCTTCGGGACGGGACTGAGACGGGCCTTCTATTTACCGGAGCGCTTCCTTGTTGAAGCGTGAGCTTCGCATCTTCATGTTGTAATCGATCTCTTCTATTTTCAGTTCCGTTTTGCCTTTCCCGTCTGCCAGTGCCATGACGGCCTTGAAGGGTGTGATGATGTCTTTGACCTTTTTTGTCTCGTGATTTTCCAGGTACTTGTGAAATTCCCCATCGCGGTAAAAATCGATTCTCACAACGAAGTAATCCGATTTACGCACGTAGAGTATCAGCTTGTCGTATACTTTTTCAATTCCGCTCTT
>CAYTUH010000369.1:0-3279 GCA_964441165.1 uncultured Syntrophaceae bacterium | reverse complement strand
GTGGTAGACGAATTTTACATAGGGATAATAAAAGGCAAAGTAGAGGTAATTATGAACGGCCCGATCGATTCGCCACCCGTGTTTCCTCATCAGCGCTTTTGTCGATTCTCTCACGTCGGTTCCCTCCTGGATGAGATCTCAAAGTCGTCCAACTATAAAACAATTGTCATATTAAGGAAATGATTATTGATAGTTATTTGTCATTATCCGGCATCGTCGCGTCACCTGTCCCGCCACGAATCAGTGAACGCACATCCATGGGGAGTCCTCTGCTTTCATCGCGCCGCAGTGAACGGGCTCCCTCGGGACATTTGGATAGACAGACTCCACAGCCCATGCATTTCTCCCGCAGAATCACCGGTGGTCCGTCACGAATCATGACGGCATCGAAGGGACACCAGCTCTGTGCCGTTCCACATCCCGTGCATCTCGACAGGTCGACCTCGGCCACGTAGCCCGACGGCGTCATCTGGTGAAATCCGAGGGTGGCCATTTCGAAACCGAGGCAGCAACAGGAACAGCAGTTGCAGATGACATAGAACCGGTCTTTTATACAGTCCTTGAACCAGGCCGCATGGACCATCCCGGCGCAATGAAAGGCTTCGAGCAGTTCAAGGGCCTCTTCTATGGTAATTCTGCGCGTATTTTGCGGTTTGTGATCGAGGAGAAAGTCCGTCAGGGGCCTTCCGATGAGCATGCATGTCATAAAGGGTGGCTCACAGAGCGTGCATGACCGTCCCTGTTCATGATGCAGCTGCTTGCAGCCGCACTGCGTGACCACGATATCCGGCGGTGCATGAATCATGATATCCCGTGCCCTGGCATAGGGAATGACTGACACTCCCAGATCCTGGAGCGGCACATCTTCCTTTATCGATATGATGGACTTCGCCAGTACCGGGGGAAGGACTTTCCCGTGGTAGGAATTGACAAGCCACCGCCCATACCCTGTTTCAGGTCCGAAAAGGTATGCCAGCCTTCGCAAGCAATTCAGATAGGATGTAATGTGGCGTCCATACCAGAGTCCGTGCAGCCCGCCCGTAAGGGTTCGCCTGAATCCGAGCCATTTCAGCGCGGGCCAGGTTCCCGGAAGCAGCAGATGCCACCGTTCCACCCAGAGCCAGATCAGAAAGAGCAGGAGTACGATCGGACCGCCAATCAAGACTGCCTTCATCTCCTCACCCTCCTTCTCAATTGGTCCGGGAGATTCATGGTTCTATCGGCACTGGACCCGACGCGTCAGGTCCATGATAGTAAAAACCATCTCCCCCGTCAACATTATTTCACGCCCTTCCGTGAGGATTCTGATTGAATATATACTTTATAAAATCAGACGGTTAAATATTTTACCCGGCGGGATGACCTCTCTTCCCTCCGATGACGCCCCGCTCTGACGGCACCGGTCACATTTCCTTTGATTTAACACCTTTTGTATGCAATTTATGAGATAAAAACGATGCCGGAAAGAGAAGGTTCGTACCATGAAAGCGTCTTTACGACGGAATGAGATTCTCGAGTGTGCCAAGGATATCTTTTCGCGCAAAGGGTACTACAAAACCCACGTGGAAGATATTCTCCGGGAGGCCGGGATCGGGAAGGGAACCTTTTATCAGTACTTCAAGAACAAGGAAGACCTCTTTATCGCTTTGCTGGTTCGGTTTCTCGACGACTGGGAAAAGGCGGTACTGACCACTGCCACCACGGACCTCGCGGAGGAAAACATCCAGGACTATTACAAGGCGCTCATCAAACGGAGCCTCCGGTTTTTCCAGGACAACGAGGCACTCTGCAACATATACCTGAGGATAGGACCGGGGATCAACGACACCTTTGAACCCTACATCGAAGCGTTCGAAAAGAAAATGCTCAAGTATGTCATCGATGATCTCGAGCGGGGTGTCAATGCGGGTATCATCAGGGAAGATCTCGATATCGAACTGACGGCAAATTTCCTGTTGGGGGCTTTTCTGAGAATCGACTATTACTATTTCCTCTTCAAAAAAGAGGGGACCGGCAGGGTTGACATCGACCTGATTGCGGAGCAGTTTTTTTCGTTCATGATGGATGGAATCCTTTTACATACTTGAATATAGAAGTACGCCGTGCCTCCATACCATGCCATGAATGCGACAGAGGCCGCACTGCGCCATACCGGATGAAGGATGATGAACAACGACGTGATTGACAGATTATCAGAGAAAAGCGGCGAACGCTTCAGCAGCGGTTACAAATGCGCCGAAAGCGTCCTCATGACCCTCGCGGAAAGCAGGAGCATTACCTCGCCCCTCATTCCGAAGATCGCCACGGGCTTCTGCAGCGGCGTCTCCCGCACCAACGGAACCTGCGGGGCCGTGAGCGGTGCCGTCATGGGAATCAGCCTGGTGCTGGGAAGAAACGACTCGACGATACCAACTGATGAAAATTACGCGGCGATCCAACAATTCATCGCGGCCTTCCGGGAACAATTCGGTTCCGTCAATTGCGGCGAATTGACGGGGTGCGATCTGACGACCGAAGGCGGAAGAAGGACCTTTGAAGAACAGGGCAAAATGGAGCAATGCCTTCGCTTCGTTGAAGAAGCCACGAGACTGGCCCTCGCCGTACTGGCGGCATAATTGTTCACCCCCCTGCCCGATGCTCCCCGCTCACCCTTTTATCCGTTCGGCATATATTTCTTGATGTGATGCCTTGACATTCAGGCAGATGGTTGTATATTACAACCATGCGCACTCTATCTTCAGAACATAACCGAACCCTTCTGTGTCTGATCAGCGAAATGTGTCAGGCCGCACGCTTCTGCCGTCAGGACTCCGCCTTTTGTGAGGGAGTCACCTTCACGCAGTTTCTCATTCTCGACACCCTCGCAATCAGGGGCACTGTGAAGATCGCCGACCTTCATGGCATCCTCGCCGTTGAAAAGAGTACCACCACGCGGCTCGTCACGCCCCTCGTCCGCAGAGAACTGGTGGAAAAGGAACGGTCCCGGGGCGATCGCCGAACCCTGTACCTCTCCCTCACCCCGGAAGGTCGAAAAACATATGAACGGGTCCGGCACTGCTTTACGGGATTTGCCGACGCCCTTCGTGAGGAGATTCCCGAAGATGAACGAGCTCACGTCTATGACGCCCTGAAAACATTTCTCAAGGCGATACGCACCGCATCGTCAGCCTGCCCCTGCGATTGCACCAGCGACTTCAAGGGGTAAAAAGATGATAACAACAAACACCGCGACGCTCGAGGAAATCAAGCCGGTACGTCCCGACAACCTTTCCCCGGACA
>CAYTUH010000368.1:345-3284 GCA_964441165.1 uncultured Syntrophaceae bacterium | reverse complement strand
TTTCTAACCAAAAAGGAACGTTTGGTGTACAGCGGCACAGGCCGCCCCGGCTGCCTGATTTTTCGAAATAGACGCGATCCTTCTCCACCTCTTTCACCAGATCGTCAAGGGTCCACTCCGTCCCGAGCAGTTCCAGAGCGGTGGAGGGGCACTTCTCGCTGCATATTCCACAGTCGGTACAGAGGTCCCTGTCGATCGTCATGCCCTCCTGATCGAGGGAAAGAGCACCTTCAGGGCAGAGGGCAATACAGGTCCTGCAACCGATACATCGCGTACCCATCCACTGGAGCTGGGGTTTCACGGCGATACTTTCGGGATTCTGGCACCAGATGCATGCGAGACTGCATCCCTTGAAAAAAACGGTGGTCCGGATTCCCGGACCGTCCTCCGTGGACATTCTCTGTATCTGCAGTATCGTGGCGACGAGTCTTGCTTTCATGTACCCCTTCCGGATTCCTCAATAACAGGCGTGGCTTTCGCGGGCGATTATTTCATTCTGAAGCTCCTTTCCGATACTGGTAAAGTAGGCATTATATCCCGTAATTCGCACCAGCAGCGTTCGATACTCTTCAGGCTTTTCCTGAGCATTCCGGAGCATATCGGCATCGATCATGTTGATCTGGAGTGAGGTGCCGCTGTTTTCGACATAGCTTCGCAAAAAGGCCTTGAACTTTCCCCTGTGTTCGGGATCACGCAGGAGTGAAGGATTCAGGGTAATGGTATGGCTGGCCCCATTGGGAAGGCTGTTCAGATATTCATTCCAGTCGCCATTGCCATCGGGCGCCCTGGAGCCGAGCGCCTTTCCCACCGAATTGATATTCGCCGTCGGCCCCTTTGTATCGGCACCGTTGGAAGGGCAGATGGCATTGGAGAGAAACTGCCCCTTCGGCCTCCCGTCGGGACTGGCCGCAAGGATATACCCGTCACCGACCCAGTAATTCCAGCTCAGCATCCCCGGGCGAAACTGCCGGTGTGTTGACGCCGTGCGATATTTCCATGTTTCACCGGTCCACAGATCCATTACCTTCAGTGCCATATCGTCGGCATAATCATCATCTCTCCCGTACTTGGGCGCCCGGAATTTCGCCTTCGCCTGCAGAACCTCATGACCCGACCAGTTGTCCTTCAATGCCCTGACGAGTTCGGACATGCTGCACTCCTGCTCATCGAAGACAAGGTATTTGATGGAGAGGAGCGAATCGACGGTAGTGGCAAAGGTGACGGCCTCCATGGTGGTGTAGCTGAGTTCAGCCCCGCCCTGGGTGATATCGAGCCCCTTTTCGGCACACCCCTCCACCAGACATGACAGATAGGGCGTCGGGGAAAACCTTGCCCTGATCGACTCTGACGCCTCATAGGTTTCAACACACTTCCTGATTATATAGCGGGTGTGTTCCTCGTAGGCGCTCCAGAACTCATCCCAGGTCCTGAATGACGACGGGTCTCCCGTGCGGGGTCCGTCCTGCTTTACTGTTTCCTTCTTTCCCGTGATGGGGTCAACGAACTGGTGCATGTCCCTCCCGTTGCACAGGGCAAGCTCAACGGCCTTCAGAAGGTTGAGATTGTTGTCGACCGTTCCTGACCGGTCATTCCCCACCATGGTATTTTCGAGACAGCCCACCGGCGCGTAGTCGTGAACATTATCTTCGTTAATCAAATCATCGCACCCCGACATTCTCGCCTGGCGCATCATGCCCGCCATGGACCGTTCGTCGAAGTTGAGCAGGAAGGGAGATCCCTGGCTTGTCGAGATCATATCGACAAGCTTGTCGAGGAGCGCATCGGGAGAATTTCCATGGAGGCGCACATTCGGTTTCGGTTCGAGTATCGGAGACATTTCGTCGATCACCTCCAGGATGGCGTAGGTGAGATCGTTGGTCATGTCCTCACCGTTCCGTCCTCTTCCCGACAGTGTAATGAGCTGCCCATAGCCCGAGGTGATCCCCTGATTACCGCCCACCCGTATCATGGCATCATAGGCCGTATTTGCATGAATCCAGAAGCACTTCAGTATTTCCTTCCCGAAGTCTCTGTCCATTCCCGCCGCAAGGGATCGCTCCCAGTAGGGGAAAAGATACTGGTCGATCCGTCCGAAGGAGACCCCGGGACCAGGATAATTCTCATCGCTCATTATGAGCATATGGGTAAGCCACAAGGCCTGAACGGCCTCCCAGAACGTCGTCGCGGGTTCCCATGGCACCTTTTCGAGATTTTCCGCCATCCCGGTCAGTTCGTTCCGCCGTTCCGAATCCTTTTCCTTCATCGACAGGTTGCGGCAGAGCGCGCTGTACTTCGCGGCCAGGTCCCGCGGCATGGTGGCGGCCGTCATCATTGCCCGCAATTGCGCACCCCGGGGGCCCTTCTGTTCCTTCAGGGAAAGAAGATCGTATCGTGCCTGCAGGTCCGCCAGGATTCCTTTCCATCCTGTTTTCAACGCCCGCTCATAGCCGGGAATCAGGTGGCCGCTCGTAGCCCCCGAATTACCGTATCCATGATCATGGAACCACTTCATGCGTGCCCTGGCGCCTCTTTTGCCGTAAATAAGCCGGTCCCGCTCCCGTGCTTCCTCCTCGTTCCAGCACATGGACGTCTGGATATTGAAGCGGCCGCCGGCAATGAGATCACCCGGCAGGAGTTCCTGAGGCACGTAATTCACCATCACCTCTTTGATGAACCAGGCCTTTCTTTCGTGCAGACTCCAGGACCAGAAATCCTTATCCAGACCGACAGGCCGGGCAGACTGATAGAGGGATGATCTGAAGGTTTGGAGGAACGGGTAGGTTTCGGGAACAATATAAAAGGTCATTTCCTCAAAGATGACATCCCAGGGGGTTCCCGTGGTCCAGGAGGTGAATTCATTGTTCCATCGCCGCCCGACCCCAGCAAAATAGTAGTTCCTCAGTCTCTCTATACGGGGAGACAGATTTCGGGGCTCCTTC
>CAYTUH010000368.1:0-335 GCA_964441165.1 uncultured Syntrophaceae bacterium | reverse complement strand
ACAAAATCACTTTCATCCAACGGAAAAACCTGAGTTTTGTCCTGTAGCCTTCTGCTGCTCCACCATTCATGTCGGCCTCCTTGTTACGCCTTCCGGACGGCACCGTGCCAGCGCATCAGCGCCTCATCACGTTTATCGCCGTCCATGCGTGGTGTAAAGACTTTATCTTCCTTCCAGGCATGCTTGATCTCTTCCATGTCTTTCATCATCCCCGACCCCAGACAGGCGAGAAAGGCGGCACCAAGTGCCGTTGTTTCCACAACTTTCGGCCGCACTATCCTGCACCCCAGAAAATCCGCCTGCATCTGCATGAGCAGATTATTGGCACTCGCACC
>CAYTUH010000367.1:0-3285 GCA_964441165.1 uncultured Syntrophaceae bacterium | reverse complement strand
CGGTAGTCGATGAGAGATTCCCGATAATTTCAGCAGGCACTTTCTTGCTGAGCTTTGAATACTTCTCGAAGACATCGACGATGTTTCGCATCAGGGCTTCCGTCTTGACCCTTTCGCTATCGTCGAAATCATCTTCAAGCTCTTCCACGTTCACGAGGAAAAAGTTCTCATTCGTCATGAAGTGCTGAATCAAGCCACGCTTCCTGCCCTCGACGAGCGCCTTGACCGTTCCGTCGGGAAGTCGAAGCAGCTGAATGATTGTTCCCACTGTTCCCACATGGTAGATATCGTCCTCATCAGGATTATCGTTCTCGGCACTTTTCTGCGCGGCAAGGAAAATGTTCTTTTCATACTTCATTGCCGACTCGAGCGCATTGATCGACTTTTCCCTTCCCACAAAAAGCGGAACTATCATGTGCGGGAACACCACCACGTCCCTCAACGGGAGAAGGGGAACGACCAGTTCCTCGCTTTTCAGTTCCTTGGTTTTATTGAAATTAAACATATATCGCTACCCTATTTCTTTCCGTTCTTTTTCTTCAGACGTCGTACCCGCCGTTTCAAAAAGCAATATCGGCTTTTCCTTGTTTGTCACCACGTCTTCGTTAATATGACACTCGCGCACATCGTTCCGCGACGGTATGTCATACATGATGTCCAGCATGATATTTTCCATTATTGCCTGCAAACCCCGGGCACCCGATTTCCTGTGCTCCGACAAACGGGCCACCGCCCTCAATGCGCCGTCGGTAAAGCTGAGTTTCACATTCTCGAGTTCGAACATCTTTTTATACTGCCGCACTACCGAATTCTTCGGCTCCACCAGTATTTTCACCAAGTCGTCCTCGACCAGGTCATAGAGTGTTGCAATCACCGGCAGGCGACCAACAAATTCCGGGATGAGTCCGTATTTGAGAAGGTCTTCGGGTTGGACTTCGGCAAGGGTTTCTCCAATATTCTTTTCCTTCTTGCTCTTGATGTCGGCTCCGAATCCCATGGCACTGACACCCACCCGTTTTTCGATGATATCCTCGAGTCCATTGAACGCGCCGCCGCATATGAAGAGTATATTGGTCGTATCAATCTGAATGAACTCCTGCTGCGGGTGCTTTCTCCCGCCTTTCGGCGGTACATTCGCCAAGGTCCCCTCGATTATCTTGAGAAGCGCCTGCTGAACACCCTCACCGGAAACATCCCGGGTAATTGAAGGGTTCCCCGACTTTCTTGATATCTTGTCAATTTCGTCAATATAGACGATTCCATGCTGTGCACGCTGTACGTCATAATCGGCATTCTGCAGCAGACTCAGAATAATATTCTCCACGTCCTCACCTACGTATCCCGCCTCGGTAAGGGTGGTGGCATCGGCAATGGTAAAGGGCACGTCCAGCATTCGTGCAAGTGTTCGTGCAAGCAGGGTCTTGCCCGATCCGGTGGGACCGATCAGCAGAATGTTGCTCTTCTGAAGCTCCACTCCCTTACTGTCGAAATCCGCAAAGAGACGCTTGAAATGATTGTAGACGGCAACAGAGAGCACCTTTTTAGTTCGCTCCTGGCCGACGACGTACTGGTCGAGGAATTTCTTCACATCCTTCGGTTCCGGAATTGACTGATGCGTATCCCGTATATCCTGGACTCCCCCCTCTTCTTCTACAATACACCTGCACAACTCAATACATTCATCGCAAATATATGCAGAGGGACCGGCAACGAGTTTTCTGACTTCATTCTGAGTTTTTCCGCAAAAGGAGCAGAAGAGTAATCCCTGTTCCCTGGTATAACCATCACGTCTTTTACTCATGGTAAAGCCCCTTTCTCCAGATTGAGTAATTCCCTCTTAATAATGACTTCATCGACGATGCCATAATCCTTTGCTTCCTGACTGGTCATATAATAATCACGATCGGCATCTTTTTCCACTTTCTCGATGGATTGTTTCGTATGATTCGCCAGAATTTCATTCAATGCGCCTTTTAAACGCAGTATCTCTTTCGCCTGGATCGCAATATCCGTTGCCTGTCCCTGCGAACCTCCCAGGGGCTGGTGGATGACAATACGTGAATTCGGCAGCGCATAGCGCTTTCCCCGTTCACCGGCGGCAAGGAGTATCGCTCCCATGCTTGCGGCCTGCCCCATGCAGACCGTACACACCGCGGGTTTGATGTACTGCATGGTGTCATAAATTGCCAGGCCGGCACTCACCACACCTCCGGGCGTGTTCAGATAAAAAAAGATCTCCTTATCCGGATCTTCCGATTCCAGGTAGAGCATCTGGGCGATGACCAGGTTGGAAACTTCGTCGTCTATCGAAGAACCGAGAAAGATTATCCTGTCTTTCAGCAGTCGCGAATAGATATCAAAGGAGCGCTCACCCCTTCCATCCTGTTCTATCACCATCGGGATCAGTGGCATCAGTTCTTCTCCTCGGTATCCGGCTTCTTTTCGACTTCCGTTATGATGGCATGTTCTTCAATAAACTTGAATGTTTTTTCATCCATGAGTTCGTCTCTGAGGCGGTTCTTCATTTCTTCGTTTTCATACAATTTTTTCATTGACTCGTAATCACGCCCGTAACGCTCCCCCATAGTCTTAATTTTATCCTCGACATCGGTTTCGTCGACCGTGATCGATTCCTTTTCGGAAATTTTTCCGATGAGGACCGATGTCTTGACGATCCTGACGGCTTCATCCTTGAAGGCATCGTGAAGGTTCATGCTGATTTCAGCCGCCTTTTCCGGTTTCATGCCGTTGCCGACCATGCGGCGCTGCGCATCGACCATCATGTAATATATCTGCTGTTCCACCCATGCGTTGGGAATCTCAAACTCATTGCTTTCAAGCAGTTTGTCGATCAATCGCTTCCTCAGGTCACCCTCGACCCGCATCTGCTCTTCCTCTTCAAGGGATTTTTTCACATCCTCCTTCAGATCGTCGATCGTCTCGTACTTCTCGAAATTCTTTATAAAGGTTTCGTCAAGCTCCGGCAGTATCTTTTCTCGAATATCCTTGACGGTAACCGTAAAGGTGCCTTCTTTCCCGGCTACATTCTTCGAATCGAAATCCTCGGGAAAGGTCACACTGTCTTCTTTCGTCTCGCCCTTCTTCATACCGACAATCTTGTCCTCAAAATTGGGGATCAATCGTCCCGAGCCGACCTGAAGCATGTAATCCTTTGATGTAAATTCATCGATCACCGCTCCGTCAACGGAGATTTCAAAATCGATAAGAGTGAAATCATCATTCCTGATTCCCCGTTCCTCTTTCACTTCTTCCAGCTGCGCATAC
>CAYTUH010000366.1:0-3285 GCA_964441165.1 uncultured Syntrophaceae bacterium | reverse complement strand
ATCGTAATATAACCATTTATTCCTCCGCTGCAAGTTTTTTTATCACCGCAGTACTATCGGAAGAGAGAAACTGTTTGACATTAGCACGGAGTATGTTGTTTAATTCATAGATTTTCATCCATGACTCCAAATTCCTGAACCTACAGAAGTGGAAACGGCAATCCATGATTAATTACATAATTTTTGCCTTGCGCAGGCCTTACACAATCCTTTTCGCACTGGCCATCATCACCCTCATTCTGGTTCCGGGAATCGCGAGGCTGGAATTCGATAATTCCGTCGAATCCTTCATGCCGAAACACGATGCGGAATATATCTATTACAATAAGGTGAAGGATATCTACGGTGACAACGGCCGGTTCGTCATTATGGCCGTTTCTCACGACAATCTCTGGAGTTACGATTCTCTCCGCAGGATAGACGACCTCATAACCGACCTTGAAGAATACAAGGATTTCGACGAAGGGCACGAAAAGGCGCGCATGGAACGCTTTGATAAAATGACGGCCTCGGGAGACATTTCCTGTTCCCGGCTTTTCGAAGCATTCCGCCAGGATCCGGGTTTCGAACGGCTCCTGAGACGAAAGGCGGCAAAGCTGTTTCACAATCCCGACAAAGCGGGAACGGGTGCCAGTCCGCGATTTCGGAAGGAGATTCTTCGTTCCCTCGATTTCAAACGGCAGGAGGTTATCGACACAATTCTCTCACCCCTCACGGCGGAGGATATCACGGGAGAAGAGGACACCCTTGAAACATATGATCTCATAGAAGTCGACGACAAGGGGAAACGGATGCTACCGTCGTCACGGGAGGAGATCCGTCTGTTCAGGGAAAAGCTTGAACGAAACCCCGCCTTCGACAAGGGAATTTATGCCCGTGATCCCCGCACCGGCTCTATAAGCGATTTCGCTGTCGTAATCAAGTTCATCAATCTGGACGATCAGGACCCTACGGTCCGTGAAATGATGGAGATAATAACCAGCCACAGGGGGGACCTGAAGATCACCCCCACGGGTGTGCCGGTGGTCAACATATGGATGAATGACTACATGCACAAAGACCTCTTCACCAACACACCTCTGGTACTGCTTGTCGTGATCATCGTCTTTTACTTCAATTTCCGGTCTTTCCGGGGTGTCATTCTCCCCCTCTTCACCCTGGGCATGGCGGAACTCTGGATACTCGGATTCATGGGGTATACAGGCATCAAGGTCACCTCCGTCGGCGTGGCCCTCCCACCCCTGATGATTGCCGTGGGAAGTTCCTATGCCATCCATATCCTCAACCAGTATTACGCCGATTTCGAGGTCATCTCGCACATGGAAAAACGGGCGGGGCTCCAGGCCTCCATGTCCCATATCTCCCTGACGGTCTTTCTCGCCGGCCTCACCACCTTCGTTGCCTTCATGACCCTGGCGACGAGCGAGGTGTCGGCAATCCGGGAATGGGGAATATGCAGCGCCATCGGCGTCATGTTCGCCGTTCTCATTTCATGCGGGCTCATCCCCGCCGGTCTGGTCCTCCTCCCCCACACGAGGCCACGACTGATGCTTCGTCAGGACAGCAGCCTGAAAACGACTGTGATTGATCATATAATCAGGTTCGTCACCACCTGCGCCATCCACCATTACAGGAAAGTGCTCCTTATCGCCGGCATCATACTCGTCATCTCCATCGTGGGAATATTCAGGATCAAGGTGGAGACGGCCTTTCTGACCTATTTCAAAGCGAACGACACCATTCGCGTCAACACCGATATCATCGGAGAAAAGTTCGGCGGGGGATGGGGATTCAATATTCTGATAAACTCGGGAGCAACGGACGGCGTCAAGGACCCCCGTCTCCTGAACACAATCGAAGATTTCCGGGAATGGCTTGTGTCCGATGAGAACAGAGATCTCAATATCGGACGCACCGATTCGTTTTCGGATTTCATCAAGACCATGCATATGGCCATGAATAACGACAACCGGTCGTTCTATGCCATACCGGATAAAAAGTCCGATATCGTGGATTACCTGGAGCTGTACGGTGGTGACGACGATGATTCGGACGGCAGATTTGACGAATTCGAACCCTTTGTGGACGAATACTTCAGGACCACCAACATCCTGGCCCGCCTGAGCAAGAAAGAGGTCGGTGAGGTGAGCACCACAAAAATAAAGCATATTTTCAGCAAAATATCGGACTACCTTAACGGCCATTTATCGGCACCTGCCTCATTCACCCTCTCGGGATTTCCCATGATGAATGTCAAGTTCGTCTATTACGTGGTAAAAGGGCAACTTCAGAGTCTTATCCTTTCACTGATCGTGGTGGGCATTATCGTGGCACTCCTCTTTCAGAGACTGCGGGCGGCACCCCTGGCACTCATACCGATGAGCATCGCCGTGATTGTCAATTTCGGCATCATGGGGTGGTGTGATATCGCCCTCGACATGGCAACGTCGGTCATCGCCGCCATTACTATCGGTATCGGCGTCGACGACACGATTCATTTCCTGAACACCTTCAGGCACAACAGGGCGAAGGGACATGATGTCAACGAGACAATCGCCCGGACCCTGGCCGTATCGGGCAAGGCGATCGTCTTCACTTCCCTGGCGCTGATCCTGGGATTTTCCGTACTCATGACCTCGCATTTCAAGCCGATCATTCTCTTCGGCCTCCTGACGGCCACCACCATGATCAACACCACCATCGGGGCACTCCTGGTACTTCCCTCGACAATAAAGGCCACCGGCATCAATCTGGGCAAACCGGCACGTGAAACCTGGATCACCAGGTATTTAAATATCGACAGGCTCCTGGGTCTGGAGGAACGGGATTCACAGGAACGTATATAAGTCACCGATACGGGGGCAGTTTCCATGAACAGATATATCGGTTTCGTGCTTCGCCGGCCGGTGCCGGTTCTCATCGGCATCGTCCTTGTGACGCTGATTCTGGCACCGGGAATGCTGAAACTCCAGTTCGACAACGCCATTGAGGTGTTCATGCCCCGGGAGGACCCGGAGTATGTCTTTTACAACAGATTGAAGGACACCTACGGCGACAACGGACGTTTCGTCATCTCGGCGGTATCCCCCCGGGATCTCTGGTCTGCCGAAACGTTCCAAAAAATGAACGAAATCCTCATCGACCTGGAGGAATACAAGGATTTCGACAGCCGCCGGGAAGAGTCACGGTTAAAGGAAATCGACGCCCTCATCAACGGCGGAGCCATCTCCTACGCCGCACTCATGGAGCGGTTCAGGAAGGATCCCCCCTTTCTGCGGCTGCTCC
>CAYTUH010000365.1:0-3286 GCA_964441165.1 uncultured Syntrophaceae bacterium | reverse complement strand
GTCAGCTAAACCATAAAAAGACAGAAACCGTCACACAACGAAAGGCCTGTCATTCCGGAATCCGCGGCAGCGGATATCCGGAATCCAGTTTTTCTTTATGCCGGTATTTAAACGGTAGCTGCCTGATTCATCAGGCTTGCGCGGTAACGACCATGGAAAACTCGATAAATCGGCAAGCTACAGTAAGGCTTTCAGCTATCATAAGAGCATAAAAACAGATTGGCACGACCGCCAAGGAAGGTCTCCATGACAAATTCCATGTAACTTTACACTTCAAACTTTCAACGTGAAACTGCTTTTTACACAGCTACTTTGCGACTTTGTTACTCTGTCACTGTATTTCAAACTACGCCGCTTTCGGGAAATGGGGGTTGTCCCAGTAGTCGGGTTGCAGGGGGGCGAGACCCCAGGCGATGCGGGCCCTGTCACAGAATGGATTGGTAGCTCCATTCGCCCAGGACGGTTCAAAAAGGCGGCATACCGAGGGACGGTGTTCATAGATCGTGCAAAAGACTTCACGTCCCACCGACCCTGAAAGTGCGGCGCATCGAACAGGCTTTCCCCGTGTTCCCTTCATCACGCACCGGAAGGAATCGAACTTTTCCGTCAAACCCGACAGCACAGAGCAGTCTTCCCCTTCACCGGCTTCGGACCAGTAGAATGAAATCCGATAATATGCGCAACAGGCCCCGCACTCAAGGCAGGGATTTTTATGATGCATAGGGATGTCTTTCACTCGCATGAGTTAATCAACAAAAACGAAGGGAATATAAACCTTATTTTTAAATAAGCAAGAAGAATGTGCAGGATAGTGAAGAAATATTTACCCGTTACAACATTATGATATCACGTCTGATATGCAGGAAGGCGTTGCAATGACAATGATGAGAAAGGGGGCACATGCGAAGGAGAGTGTCTGCTCTTTCATACACCGCGATGGAGGCGAGTGGTGGTGCAGGTTCGGGTGTCGTCACATCCTGGAAATAAGAAAGGGCCGGGAACAGATTCTATTCCCGGCCCTTTCATGTCCTTATCTCGTACTCTCTATTATGTTTTTAAGGTATCTGAATCGTCATCAATCAAGATTTATATCAAGCGGCGCATCACCCCCCTCCTGAATTTCGATATCGAATACCTCTGTTTCTTTCTCCTCCGTCGAAGCCACCACAATGACCGGCCCCACGGGGAGCGTTATCGAATAATCGCCGCCATTGGCGATATTGAATGAAACCACCTCGACCTGAATCGTCTCGGATGGATTCACTTCAAAGGCCTTTCGTATACTGATATGGGCGTCCTGATCGTCAGCGCCGCCGGTGATGGTGACCGTCCCGCTCAATGAGCCCGTCAACGCGGCATCGAGGGGAAAGTCCTCGTCGTAGACCGCGTTTGCCGAAGCCTCGACAATGCGGTATGACGGAACGAATCCGTCCATGTAAGCCCCGATGGCATAGGTGCCGGGTTCCACCGCGAGCCTGTAGGCGCCGGTGGCGTCGGTTATCGTTGCTGCCTGCACCATGACCGCATTCTGCGCCTCGTCCTCAAGTACTTCTGAATCGTAGATCTGCGCACTTACAAGCGCCCCTTCGACAGGGTTTTCCCCGGTGAAATCCGTTACAATGCCTGTAATGGTGGCAATCGTTGTGCCGATCACCTTGATTACGGGTTTCAGCAGCCAATTTCCGCTGCTCCCGGCCTTGACGATCGATTCCAGCGCATCGAAGTCAAGGATCAGCTCCGTCGTCTGACCGCCGACGATATCGAAGCCGTTCACCAACTTGATGCCCGACTCGACGCCGCTCGGTACCTTCAATTCGTGCACATTGTTTCCGCTGTCGATAATATAGTGGGCGAAGGGATGAGCATCATCGAGCATATTGGACTGCCCATCCGGTTCGGTACCAAGAACAATCCGCAGTTGCTCGTAATGTCCCGCATCGAGTTCCGTGATTCCCAGCTGCTCACGCACGCCGTTGACGAGTTCCAGCAGATTATAGGTTGCATCGGGGGTCGCAACGGTAAGCCAGGCACCGTCATCATCGACGGATGCATCGGCACAGACCGCCACTTCATGAATGGTTACATACACGGCGTTGTATGCATTCGTTGCGGCATCGGTGAGTTCAATCGCCAGCGTTCCCGTGGTGGCGGCTGCAGGGGGTGCCCCGTCGGTATCGCTCCCGCCGCTGCTGCAGGAGCAGAGAAGAAATATGAAAAAAAGTAAAAAAAGTAACACACTGTATTTGATGGATAATTTCATCAGTAGGCCTCGTATGACTATTTGTTTCGGACTATTCCCTTGTACTCCAAATCGGCGAAACTTTCTATGAAACATTTCACACCGCCCCTGAGAAATAGGTCATGAGAGAGTGGATTGAAATCCTTATTCATGGGGATCACCCTCCATGGGCATTGTATTTTTACGATGCACTTTCACGTTGTTCTCTCAGGGAAAATGTTTTACAGTCTGGTCGAAAAAATGAACATATCGCGGCACTGCTGCTGAAGTGTGCCGGGTTATACCTGATCTGTTCCCACAACATGAGATAAGATAACGAGACCGAATCGCTGAAGTTGATGAAGACGATGTTTTCGCGGAACCGCAGGATCACAAAACTGAAGTATGCTGTCGTTACATCGAAACCGTTCCTTGCCTTTCTCTACTGGTTTGTGCGCATTTATTCCGCCACCCTGAGAGTGACCGTTGAAAACGAGACCCCCTGGATCGACTACCTCGAGAGAGGAGGGCGGGTCATACTGTGCAGCTGGCACCAGCAGTTCTTCATGGCCGTCAGGCATTTCAAAAAATACAGAAAGTATCGCCCCAGTGTGATGGTCAGCAGGAGCGAGGACGGTACGGTGGCCGCGGGGATTGCAGGGCACATGGGACTGCAAGTCGTACGGGGCTGTTCGCTCGAGGGAGGGCGTGAAGCGCTGGAAGAAGTGATCGAAAAACTTCGGAAAGACGGACTTGCCGCCCATGTTGTCGATGGTCCCCTGGGACCGGCGGGAATCGTGAAGAAAGGCGTTATCGCCCTTGCCATGTCCGCTGACGCCGCCATCGTTCCGGCCTGGGCTGAGGTTGACCGTGCGTGGCATGTCAAAAGCTGGGATCGGTTCATGATACCAAAGCCTTTCGCACGGGTTATGATCCGGTTTGGAGAAATGATCCACACGCCTGTGACGGAACATGAAGAGGAAATCGAAACCCGCCGCCGGACCCTTGAAACCGTCCTCCGCCCGGCGTTGAAATGAGTTAAGCCTTCAGCCGTCAGCGATCAGCAGT
>CAYTUH010000364.1:0-3320 GCA_964441165.1 uncultured Syntrophaceae bacterium | reverse complement strand
TTTTTCGTCGGCATACGGATGGTCAGCAGCAATCTGAAACTGATGACCAGCAGAAAGCTCAAACTCACGATTGCCCGTTTTACCGATAGTGGAATCGCCGCCGGAATATGGGGCACTCTTTTCGGATTCGTCACGCAGAGCTCTTCGGCGGCGGCCTTTATCGTGGCGAGCCTGAATTCGAGCGGCCTTCTGACGGTGCGCAAATCCCTCCCCATTATTTTCTGGTCGAACGCGGGGTGTACCACACTTGTCCTGCTTGCCGTGATCGATATCAAAGCTGCCGTTCTTATACTCCTCGGCATCTCCGGCATCTGCTACGCCTTTGAACGACCGAAGAAATTTCACCACGCGCTGGGAGCGCTTTTCGGCATATCGATCCTCTTCCTCGGGCTGCACACGTTGAGCACCGGGGCAACCCCCATTGCCGAAACCCAATGGATCAAGGATCTTCTCTATAACACGAGAAGCTCCTGCGCCTTTACCTTTCTGATCGGGGCGATACTGGCCTTTATTACGCAAACTGCCATGGGGGTCATCATCATTGCCGTCGCCATGACCAAATCGGGCCTTTTTACCGTTGATCAGACCCTGATGATCATCTACGGCGCCCATGTGGGAGCCAGCATAACAGACTGTTTCCTTTCCATGAGTCTCAAAGGTTCTCCCAAGCAGTCTGCAATGGCCCAGGTCTTCTTTGACGGATCTGCCGGCATCATATTCATGCTCCTGCTCTATGTCGAAATCTATACCGGCATTCCACTGGTCAAGGCCCTCTTCGGCTTCCTCTCCGACGATATCGCGCGACAGGCGGCCTTTGTGGTGATCTTCATGAATGTTCTCATGCCCGCCCTGTTGTCTTTTATCCTGGATCCCTTTTATCGTCTTCTCGAACGTTTCTGGCCCCCCCTTGAAGAGGAGGCGTTGTCGAAGTTAAAATTCATTCATGAGCATGCCGCCAGGGACCCCGACACAGCGGTTCTGCTGATAGAAAAAGAGATACATCGCCTGCTGCAACGGATCCCCCTCTATCTGGAAAAACTGCGCTCGGGCAGTAATTCCGATCAGGGGCCCTCTGTTGAGTCCTATCATGCGGCTTTTGCCGAGGTTTCCGCTGAAATCCAGGCCTTTACCGCCGATGTGTTCCGCCAGGATCTATCCTTGGAGACATCGGAGACACTCATCATTGTACAGGACCGCCACAACCTTGTCATCGCTCTTGAGGATAACTGTTACAGTCTTGTAAAAACAATGCGGGAAACGGCCTCTGTGGGAAGGGCCGCCAGCCTTGCCATGAACATCACTGAAAGTCTCGATGCCATCGTACTGACCGCCCTTGACGTAACGGAAGATCCCGATCAAAACGATCTGGATATCCTTGTGTCGCTCACATCGGACAGGGGGCAGTTGATGGAGAAGATTCGCCGCAGCTATCTTTCATCGGAAGACGGCCTCGGCACCGAGGAGCGTTCACTGATTCTTTACGTCACCAACCTTTTTGAACGATCCGTCTGGACACTGGGACGCTACGGGAGACTTTTGAAGAAAGAAAGGGGGCACATCTCCCTTTGATGTATGCCCCCCTTCGATGGCAACAGATATTCGATGCTTCTTCTGTTAGCGCGAAAATCTCGAGAACGTACTTTCCGCTTCACCGGCGATCCGCTCGAGCAGCTCTTTAATGGTCGGGATATCGTGGTTGAGACCGATCCCCTGCCCGCAGGACATAATTCCCTCGCCCACCCTGCCTTCGTCATACATCAGCCGGGCGTTTTCCCCCTTGATGACCTCGAATATCTCTGCGAACCCCGCATCTCTATTTTCCAGTTCCAGGCACTTCCTGGCCGCGTCGTTTGCAAAGGCCCGGTGCGTTGCGTTCAGGGAGCGCATGACGAGCAGGGTATCCAGCTCCGAGGCCTCAAGGAGCGCCGCTTTAATGTTTTCATGGATGGGCGCTTCTTTCGTGAGCAGCAGGCGGGTCCCCATGATGGCGGCTTCGGCACCCAGTGATAATATCGCCGCAAGGCCGCGGCCGTCGGATATACCGCCGCCGCCGATCACCGGCACATTGACGGCATCTACCACCAGCGGCACCAGGACCATTGTCCCGATATCGAGCCTGCCGGTGGCGCCGCCGTTTTCATAGCCCACCACCGTCACGATGTCGGCACCCATGGCTTCAACTTTTCTGGCATACCGTACCCCGACGCATTTATGAATCCAGGTCATCCCAAGATCCCTGAAACGCGAAACAAGCTCTTCCGGCGCGTGATGGCCCGATGTTTCCACGATCTTGAGGCCGTAATCCGCCATGACATCGAGATACTCATTATTGTCGATCTTATCTTTCGCCGGGAATAAATTGATGTTAACGCCGTAGGGTTTGTCCGTGAGCGCCTTCATTGTGTCGATGGCATCGGCAAAGGCCTCTTTGGATTTATAGGTTGCCGATGCCATGATGCCGAGTCCGCCGGCTTCGCTCATGGCAGCGACAAATTCAGCCTTCGATATCCACATCATGGCTCCGCCCACCATGGGATATTTAATGCCGAGCAGATCCGTTACTTTCGTTTTTAACACCTGCACCTCCAGATGGTTCTATCGTCTTATCACTCTTGTTTATCGGTTATCTGAAATCATGGGCATTCAATTTCATTACCTCGATCCGGCAGAAACCGAAAAAAGCATCGGAAAAACCGGAAAGTCTGATTGCCATCCATCGAAGAAGAGGTCAAGGAAAAATAACCGCCCCCAGGGAAAAAAGGATATGATCGCTTGCGCCTGCGGACCAATAACGAAGTGGTGGAAAAACGAGCAATTGCCATGAGAAATTTCAATCCCAATCGGTGAAAAAACAAGGCCGGCAAAGGATATTTTCATAATAAAACATAATGCTTGACAAAAGGGACCAAGGCGTACAGTATCCTATGTATTAACATCTATCGTATCGACACGCAATTGATACATTGGCCACTTTTTTGGGAGGTAGCGATGTATCTCAAATTCATCCGGCCTCGCTCCTGACAGGTAGATACCCGTTGGGAGCTTCAAAGTAAAATCACTTGTATTATCATGCGCTCATACAATCAAAGTATGACCTTCCTGGCATGTAACCGTAATATCTCGCGATTGAAGTAATATCTTCGCACAAAAGTACTTCCCCATTAGATTCACCACATCGTAACCTTCTACAAAAGAGGAAGAGATGCTTCATTCAGCATGTACCTTTGATGGTCTCCTCTTTCCTCTACCTGCTCACAACAAGTGATGAACATACATACGGGCAGGAAAGGAGAAGAAAGAATGATTGTTATAGTTTCCAT
>CAYTUH010000363.1:0-3379 GCA_964441165.1 uncultured Syntrophaceae bacterium | reverse complement strand
AGAGGTCCATGGAGACCCGGTGAGGGCATTGAATGAGATTATAGAGCATGGATGCCGTAATCATTGTTTCCATGAAAAATACCCCCTTGCATAACGGGCACGGATCGCCGGCACTTCTGACAATGCGTCTAAAACATATGGAAAACAATACTTTTTTGCCTCATTTGTCAAGGTTTATCGAAAAAATGTCGAAAATGGAAAAATCAAGCTTGACAAAGGGGCTTTTTTCCAATATCTTCGGTACCACTTTTATCAAGGAGCACTATTCATGTTTGGTCGACTTACGGTCGTAGTAGAACTTCTTGTTGCTGTACTCGTCGTAGTACTTACGGGGACCGCCGCTCGACCGTGCTGATGACCACATAAAGCAGATACGAGCCGCGGGCCCCGAAAACCCGCGGCTTTTTTGTTTCCGGAGAAAGCCGCACCTTAGACAGGGATTGCGGCTTTTTTATTTACTACAACGCGAGAGAGGTTGACAAAGATGAAAATAACAGGTGCTGATATTCTTCTGAAGACACTTGAAAATCATGGGGTAGAATATATCTTCGGCTATCCCGGGGCGAATTCACTGCCCATTCACGACAGCCTGATGAAGAGCCCCATCAGTCACTACCTGATGCGGCATGAACAGGCGGCGGCCCACGCCGCTGACGGCTACGCCAGGGCCACCGGCAAAGTGGGCGTATGCCTTGCCACATCGGGACCGGGAGCCACCAACCTGGTCACGGGAATCGCCACGGCTTTCATGGATTCCACACCCCTGATCGCCCTCACGGGCCAGGTGACGTCCAACCTGCTGGGGAGCGATGCCTTTCAGGAGACGGATATCATCGGGATCACCATGCCCATCACCAAGCACAGCTTCCTCATTCATGACGTCAACGAACTGGGGGCGACGATACAGGAAGCGCTGGAAATCGCTCAAAGCGACAGGCCGGGACCGGTGCTCATCGATCTCCCCCGTGACGTGGTAGCGGCGACCTGCGAATTCAACGAAAATGAAGGTTCGTCTGAAACGGTCTGGAAGAGGGAGAAACCGGATCTGGAGAGGGAGGATCTTCAGCGGATCTCAAAAATCGCCGACTGCCTGAACAAATCGGAGCGTCCCGTCATCCTTGTGGGAGGCGGGATCAAGCTCGCCGGTGCCTGCGAGGAACTTTCCTTGCTGGTGGAAAAAGGCCATATACCCTTTGTGAGCACCATGATGGGTGTGGGCTCCGTGGCCTCGGGGAACGGGTATAATCTCGGGTTCATCGGCAACCACGGCCGGGACCTGGCAAACCGTACCGTCCATCAATCCGATTTCATCCTGGCGTTGGGAACCCGCTTCAGCGACCGCACGACATCAAAAATCGAGGAGTTCGCCCCTCTCGCCTCGATCGCCCAGATCGACGTGGATGCCACGTCGATCGGTAAAATCATCAAGCCCGACGTCTTTCTCATCAGCGATCTCCGCGACGCCCTGAACGCCCTTCTCCCCCTGGTGACCGAAAAGAAGCGGAAGGAGTGGCTCGACAGGATTGCCCGCGAGCGGAACACCATCGAAGACAAAGGAAACGGCGACGGCTGCGGCCCGGCGGGGGACATAATCAAGGCAGTCCAGAATGCCATGCCGGAAAACACCATTGCCGTCACCGACGTGGGACTGAATCAGATATGGACGGTCCGTTGCTGGCGCGCCCGCACGCCCCGCGGTCTCATTACCAGCGGCGGCATGGGCACCATGGGTTTCAGCGTCCCCGCAGCGATCGGGGCGCAGATTGCCGCCCCCGATCATAACGTGGTCGTCTTCGCGGGAGACGGCGGATTCTTCATGAACATCCAGGAACTTGCCACCATCAGTACCTACAATATCCCCGTAAAGATCGTGGTCTTCAATAACGGCAACCTGGGGATGATCCGTCAGATCCAGCACCTCTTTTACGACTCCCGTTTCAGCGACAGCGAACTGGGAAATAAAGTCGATATCACGGCGGTGGCAAAGGGATTCGGCATCCCCTCGGCACGAACGAGCGCGGAAAATCCCGGTGCCGCCATCAAGAAAATGTGCGGTACGAAGGGACCCTTCCTGCTTGAGGTAATGGTCGATCCCGACACCTACGTCTTCCCCATCATCCCCCCGGGCCGGTCGAACATGGAGATGATCTACGGCAGGTCGGATTGAGGAAGACAGGCACTGAGGCACAAAGGCACTGAGGCACAAAGAAAAAGCGTTTCGAGGTTTGTTGCAGTCTTTTTTTAATTTTTCTTGCTGACTGCTGATAGCTGACGGCTGAAAGCTTATATAAACTTGAAACTGTTTTTATTCTTACTTCTGAATTCTGAATTCTTTTTTTTACTGACCGCTGACAGCTGATAGCTGACAGCTACGAAAGAGGTTTTTCCCATGGAAGTGAAAGAACTGACGATTTCGATGCTGGTACACAACAAGCCGGGCGTGCTGGCTCGCGTGGCAGGGGTTTTCGGGAGGCTGGGGTACAATATCGAGAGCCTCTGCGTGGCGGAAACGATTTCACCGAAAATTTCCCGCATCACATCGGTGACCAAGGCCGATACCGATTTCATCGAAAAGGTGCGTAAACAGCTTGAACGCCTGGTCGACGTCATCGAGGTGCATCAACTGGAACGAACGGACTCGGTGCAGCGGGAGATGATATTGATCGGCATCATCCTCACCGACGAAAACAGAACGACGGCCCTCCAGGCCGTCAGCGTATTCGGATGCAAAATCATTTCCATGAAACAGGATTACTGCATCGTCCAGGTCGCCGGGAGCAAGGAAGAAGCCCAGACCACGCTCAATTTCTTCAAGCCCCTGGGCGTCACCCAGATCGCCCGGACGGGTGCCGTGGCACTTCCCCGCGTCGAAGAAACCTCCGTTTCATAGGCCGGGGGCGCGGATGGGGGAATCATGCTGCATCGACGCCGCCGGACAGGCAGCCTCGAGAGGCCGAATTTCCTGAAGAATGTTCTTTCACATATTCCCTCTGACAGGGATCAATATTGGCTTGACAGTGCCTGAGATATCTGATAGCTATGCTCCTTCATACGAGGAGTCATGATGAAACTGTTTCACGCAGCTATCCAGGATATCGTTATAATTATAGGCATAATTATAATTACCTCCATACATACGGGGGCTGCGAGATGGTCTAACTTTTCATCTTTATGGAAAATCAAAAAACCGTTACCGGCCCTGGTAACGGTTTTTTTTTGCACAAAAAAACCAGAGGAGGTGCTTCAGTGAAGCTGAAAGGGGCGCAAGTTTTCATACAATCTCTCATCGCGGAGGGTGTCGACACAATATTCGGGTATCCCGGAGGAGCGGTGCTTGATATTTATGACGAGATTTACAAGGAGAATCTACGCCATATTC
>CAYTUH010000362.1:0-3396 GCA_964441165.1 uncultured Syntrophaceae bacterium | reverse complement strand
GTTCTTCAACAAAGAGCCCCACAAAGGCGTTAACCCAGATGAAGTTGTCGCCATCCCTGATGGCGATGTTGACGGAGGTGGTGATGCCCGGTATGCCGCGGTTCTCAACGGCATCGAAGTGAGGCATATGGATTTTTATGTGAAGCTTCTCTTCCAGATAGCTTACGATGGGTTGTACCGATGACGCTTCGTCGATCTGAATTTCACCGGGTTTCGTATCTCTCGGCCTCCCCACGTGGGTCATGATGAAGATCGTGCCGATGGTGCGGTCGATTCTGAAGGGATCCCGGATGACCCCCTTCTTGACCACATTATGATCGACCCTGAGGAGTACAACCTTGTCCTCCAGATCGGCATTCTGGAGAAGGGGCACCCGATGATTGATCATGGTCTCCATTCCTGCAACCTCGCTTTCTCGCGTTCCGGAGGCATTCGCGTACGGAACCCCTCGATTATGATTGCTGCGGCGCGCCGAAGTCCCTGAATATCCGGTAAAGCTCCTTGCGGCTCCTGCCTATCTCCTGCCGCGTGGGCGGTGCAGATCGCAACCATCTGAAGAGGGATGTCTTTTCCGGCAACACCCATCCCTCGAGCACGTTGCCGACGGCAATGTGCCGCATGCCCGTGCGGATAATCAGGCGGCCCGTGAGCCTCGACCGTCTCACCTTTCGGATATCGTCAATACCGATCTTCAGCTTTTCAACGGGAGACGTATAGACGACACTGTCATGATTGACGTCAATGTAGTACCCTTCGCAGTTGCGGAGGCAGAGCAGGTAGAGGATACCGATCCAGGTAGGTATGAAGAGCATCAGGAAAAGCCCGCCTGCCTGCAGAAAGAGGTTCAGGTGCAGGACCACGCCTTCAATGACGTATTTGAGAAATGTGGGTGCCTGCACAATCGTGTCGGTGTAGTGTGCGACCATCCATTGCTCCGCGGGTGTCAATTTCAGGACGGCGAAGAGAACCGCCGCCTGCAACAGGAGGATGCCCGACAGCTTCAGGCGGGCCCATCTCCTGCGCGAGAAGAAAAACCTCTTTCCCCGGGGCGGTTCCTGCCACCGGGGCCCCCTCATGGCCGACAGCACCGTATGGCCGAAGCTGTCGAATATGGTGTATGCCACGGGGACCACGATGAGCGTAAGGACCGTGGCGAAGCCGATGCCGAAAATGATGACGACACCCAGGCTTTCCCAGAGTTCGTCGGTGATGGTCAGGGTGAGGAGCCCGCCGATGGTGGTGAGGGTCGTCGAGATGATGGGCCTGAGGCGGTGCCTGCCCGCCTCGACGATGGATGCAAACATCTCCATGTTGGAACGACGGTTCTGGTTAATGCGGTCCACCAGGACAATGGAATCGTTGACGACGATTCCCGAGAGACCCACCAGTCCGATAAAACTCATGATGGAGAAGTTGTTGCCCGTAATGATGAGCCCTGCCATTGCCCCCAGCACCGAGAGGGGGAGTGCCGCCAGGATGGCGAAGGGCTGAAAGAAGGAGTTGAACTGGGCCACCAGTATGGTCAGGATGAGGATGAAGGCCACCACGTAGGCAAGCCTGAGGCTGGCGAAGGATTCCTCCGTTTCCATGATATCGCCGGCGTAGGAGAGGAAGTAGCCGGGCGGGAAGGGGTAGTCCTTCAGCTTTTCCTGGAGCTCTTCGGTGATTTCCACGGCGGACCGGTCACGGTTCTGTCCGGTGATGCGCACGACCCGCCGCCTGTCGATATGGCGGAGGTGATTGATACCCGGTCCCTGGGTGATGGTGGCAAAATTACTGAGGGGTATCATGCTTCCGTCGGCGGAACGAACCCGGATCTTGTCCAGCATTTCGACGCTTGTTCGTGAGCCGGGAGAAAATCGGACCCTGAGATCGTATTTTTTGGAGACGTCCTCTTCGTCGCGGAAGTCCTTTATCTTGATGCCCGCCGTGGCGCCCCGGAGGGTCTGCGACAGGGCGGCCAGGGAGACTCCGAGTGCCGCCGCCCGTGCCCGGTCAACATGCACTTTCAGCTCCGGTGCGGCACTTTCGAAGTCGTCCTTGATTTCCGTTGCGCCGGCGATTGAGGAAAGAATGTCCCTGATGTCGTTGCTGATTCTGTTCAGCGTCGGGAGATCATGGCCGAAGAGCTTCAGACTGATGGGGTCTCCCGTGGGCGGTCCCCACGAGATGGGTCTGAAGCGGATACTGGCGCCGGGAATTGCGTCGAGCATGGGCCGGATGCGTTCCCGGATCTCCTTATGAGACGGGCGGTCGAACTCCTTGTTTTCAAGAAGTTCAACGGTTATTTCGGCAGCGTTCGATGCTCCGCCGCCAAAGGTCAGTTCGAAGGCGCTCTGCCCCTTGAAGCCCACCGTGGAGACGACACGGACAATTTCGGGGACCTGGTTTTTCACGATCTCTTCCACGGCAAGGGCGACTTTGTCGGTGACATCCACATCGGTGCCGGGGGGCGTTTCGATGGTGATATAGATGTAATCGAAATCGGCCTCGGGAAACATCTCGATTTCCACAATCTTGAAATAGAAGGTGGCGGCGACGCCGAGCATGCCGAGCGTCAGGACGGTGATAATGGCGGCACGGTGGTTCAGCGCCCAGAGAAGAAGGGGAATATAAAAGGCCTTTAAGCGTTTGAGATCTTCGTCCGGGGTGACGATCTTTCCTTTTTTTTCCGACCGGGACATGAACCGCGACAGGATAAGAGGATTGGCGATCAAGGCCACGACGAGTGAGGAGAAGAGGGCGATCGAGACGGTCTTCGGCATGAATCCCATGAATTTCCCCGTCACGCCCGTCATGAGCAGCATGGGAAGGAATGCCGCCATGGTGGTCAGGGTCGCCGATACGACGGGAAGGGCAACCTCGGATACGCCGTCGGCGATGGCGGTGATCCGGTCCTTGCCGAGCTGGTAGTGGTGATAGGCGCTTTCCACGACGATGATGGCGTTGTCCACCAGAAGGCCGATGCAGAGGACGAGTGAAAAGCGTACCATGTCGTTGTTGGTGAGCCCGAATATGTTGAGCAGGATGAAGGTGATGAGGAGCGAGAGGGGGATGGCGAAGGCCGTGATGACGGAGTTGCGGATTCCCATGGCGAACCAGAGCACGAGAATGACGATAATGAGGCCCGTCACGGCCGAGTTGTTCATGATTTCGAAACTCTGCTTGATATATTTCGCCTGATCGGCGGTGACGACGGCCCTGATCCCGTTGGGGAATCCCTTTTCCAGTTCCGTGAGTGCTTCGCGGACCTTGCGGGATGTTTCAATGATGTTGGCGCCCGACCGTTTCTTGACGGCGATTGTGACCGACGATTCCCCCTGCACGCGCGAATAGGATATATCTTCATTGTGGCCGTCGACAATCTCCGCCACGTCTTCCAGGAAGACGACGCGG
>CAYTUH010000361.1:0-3404 GCA_964441165.1 uncultured Syntrophaceae bacterium | reverse complement strand
CGGCGGCAAGGGCGAAGCAGCTGCGACCCTGCTGCAGGGAAATCATCTTGAACAGCTCCTCGGTCAGTTCGATCCCCACCCCGGAGAGGATCTCTTTCGTTGACTCATAGTATAGCCTTTCCGTATCGACGAGTACGCCGTCGTTGTCCCACAGGATCACTTCCAGCATGCCTTTTCGTTGTTTTCCCTAATCCGTGCCCCACTTTTTCAGATACGGGCCCAACAGTTCCTCCTCAGTGGGAACATGATAGTTCTCGATTGGCTGAGCGAGATTAGTATAATTCAGGAAGTGCTTCCAATTCACGTTCGTACTGGAGATGTTGCCGGCCCATGTGCCGCACCCAAGGGTGTCCGTGAAGGGATTGCCGCTGAACCAGGCGCCGCTGTTTGCCGCTCCGTGAGGCATATTACAGCAGACCCGTCCCACGTTTGCCTTGATGGCGAGCTCCATCATATGATCCTGATTGGTGGAGTGGATCGCTATCGAATGTCCCTCCCCCGAGAACTTGTGCATCTTTTTCGACCGTTCCACCATATCGCTGAAATCGGTCCATTTCCATATGGTGAGGACGAGGGATATCTTTTCTCCGGAGAATCTATCTTCAGGACCGATCTTTTCTCCCATAACCATAAGACACCGTGTGCCATCCGGGATATCGATATCAGCCATCTTTGCAGGATATTCGACCGGCCGTGCCACACAGTCTCGGTTCAATACCGTTCCCTCCGGCCACATCCATTTACGAAGCCTTTCGCGCTCTTGAGTGGTACAGAGATAGCCGCCCTCTTCTTTGAGCTACCCCATCATCTTGTCGCAGACACCCTCTTCGATTGCAACGGCGTTTTCTGGTGAACATGACGCGGAGTTATTGGCACATTTCGACATCATGATCTTGTTGGCGGCGGCCTTGAGATCGGCCGTGGCATCAATAATCGAAATGACATTGCCTGCGCCGACCGTTTGGGCCGGTTTGCCCGCCTCATAGACAACCTTGATCAGTGCCGCTCCGCCTGTGGCAACCGCATAGTCGCAACTTGCCATGAGTTCCTGTGTCTTCTCATTGGTAGGATGCTTAATGCACTGCATCAGGTCCTCAGGGGCACCGATCTTTTTCAGGGCCTTTCTGCCGAGTTCGACCGTCTTGTATGAACTCTGCGGTGTCCTGGGATGGGGTGACACGATCATGGCGTTTCTCGTTTTCAGCATACTCAGACCAAGGGCGCAGATTGTGGATTCGGGGTTCGTGCAGGGTACGACGTTCGCGATGACACCGATGGGTTTTGCCAGAATTTTGAGATTCTTTTCCGGTATATCTTCGATTATACCGCAGGTCTTTGCGTCTCTCTGGTCCCAGAGCGTGCCGAGACATTTGTCCTTTATCTTGTTTACCTTGTCCTCGTATCGGCCGATTCCGGATTCATCGACAGAAAGGCGCGCGAGGAGTTTCCTGTTCTCCTCCTTCTGCCATTCCCAGGCTGCCGCCTGGCACATCTCGTCGACCTTTTCCTGTGGCCAGAATTCTACGATCTCGAAGGCCTCTCGTGCCCTCTTGTACATTTCTTGAATATTGTCTTCCATGGTTTATCTTTCCTCCTCATAATAGTATTAAAGATACAACCGCATTTCTGTATGGAATCATCCACCTCTGTGTTCAATTACTTTTTCCCCTGCTTCTTGAGAAAATCACGGGGATCGACGATATCTTCAACGATCCGCCAGCCTGTTCCGTACATCTTCTGCTTTTCTTCAAAGCCCTTCTTCCATTCTTCCGGTGTCTTATACTCGGCGGCAGAGGCAACTTTTTTCCTTTCCTCGAGGGTGGGTACCGGTCGATCTTCCGGGCCATCATAGTCCTCTTGAGGGGTAAGGTCTTCGCCAAATCTCCGCTGGGGTTCCCTCTCCACTTCTTCACACCAGTGAGCACCGGCGGCAAGAGCCCTGGTAATCGCTATAATGACCCATGTGGCATCAGAGGAGAATCCCAGGTCCATCATAGTGGCCCCGATGGCCCCGAGAAGATCAAGGTCTACGGGTTTGTCGCTGAGCTTCTGGACTGCCGCCACGACTTCCTTCATGAAGTCAATGTATTTACCGGCAACTCCCAGTTTTTCGGCCCGGGCAAAGGTCCTTTTGGCGGCGGGGTCCTTCAGCATCAAATCGGAGATGCCGAGGTGTATCGCGTCAAGATTTTCCCGTGCGAGTAATTCGGCCGCTTCCGCGATGGATTTTCCCTCGTCCTCCACTATGGCGAGATACTTGTCGAGCATCTTCCCGAAGTCGTCAAAAGCGCCATATGTGTGACCGAAGGCGAGTATGGAAGACCCGCATGCCTGGGTGAGGAGGGTCGTGCTGCCTCCCGTGATCCGAGCAATTGCCGCGGGCGAAGACAGACCGTCATCGAGAGAAAGGACCAAGACATAGTTCAACATCTGCGTTTCTTCTATAAGGGGAATCCTGGCCTGGAAATCGACGAAGATAATATCGGGAAGCCCGTATCCTGCTTCAACCAGTTCGGTGGTGTCATAGCCCCTTGTCACAATGCGGTGAACATTTTTGTAGGCAACCTCGGAGACCCACTGAAAGGGAGCCCGTGTCTTGTCCTGAGGAACAGTGCCCCGTTCCCTCTTTGAATAATCGTAATTTAATCTTGGATCATCTAAATTACCTATAATGCCCATTTTTTCCACTCTCCTTCCTCTTTCTGCTTTTTCGCGTATTCCTGTCTCTCTGCCTGCGTTGGGACCTCTCTGTCCTCTGGACCAACGTATTTTATCATCGAAAGATCGAGCATTTGTACCATAGGTTCACTCTTCGACGCGGCCCAGGCGCGGCCCTTTTTCATCTGGTAGAGAGCATGAGCGGCACAGCTGTATCCACGTGTCACACATCCGATACACCATGCGGCATTGGGTGCGAATCCCATCTCGGCAAGGGCGGTATTCCCCGCTCCGATCATATTGACGGCTACATAGGATTTACCCTCTCTTTTCCTCCGCTCATTGAAGTGCTTCTCTATCGACCTTTGAAGTTCCAGGTACACACCGTTTATACCCAGCTGTTCGTGCTTGAGATGCGTCGGCTCCGCCCGGGGGTCCCCATCGAGATGCTGGGGCTGTCCCATCCCCATGACGGCGAGGCCGGCATCCATGTGCTCGTCGACCAGGATCTTGCCCATCTCCTCCAGGGATATGCCCTCCACACGGGCACGTTCAATGTACTTATGCAGCATGTATCCGTGGGCCGCTCCCGGTCCGTGTGCACCGCCGAAGGTCATAACGGCGGCCGCGGCCGCGGCCGGAATGTTTGGCCTTCCACTGATTACGGCGAAGGCCGATGCCGCCGAGGGTGCGCAACGTTGCTTCCGCTTATATACTCAAACGGGGAAAAATATCTTCCTTTGGCT
>CAYTUH010000360.1:0-3407 GCA_964441165.1 uncultured Syntrophaceae bacterium | reverse complement strand
GTTATATTTATGATGAGAGCGGCATTACCCGCGAGAAGCTTGACTACGTGATGTATCTGAAGAACGTGGAGCGGGGCCGGATCAAGGAATATGCCGATAAGTACCCCGAGGCGGTCTATACGCCGGTGGATCCCGATCTTGGCTACAATCCTCTCTGGAACCACAAGGTGGACTGTGCCTTCCCCTGCGCGACGCAGAACGAGATCAACGCGAATGACGCACAGAACCTGGTCGATAATGGTGTCTACCTGATCAGTGAAGGTGCGAACATGCCGACGGTACCGGCGGGTGTCGATTTATTCGTTGAGCACAAGCTGTTGTATGCACCGGGGAAAGCGGCGAATGCCGGCGGCGTGTCGGTATCGGGACTTGAGATGACGCAGAACAGTCTTCGTTTGAGCTGGACGCGTGAGGAAGTTGACAATTATCTGAAGCGGATCATGAAGGACATTCACAGTGCCTGTGTGAATGCATCGGCGGAGTATGGTACTCCGGGCAATTACGTGGCCGGTGCGAACATTGCGGGATTTGTGAAGGTGGCCCGTGCCATGATGGCCCAGGGCATTGTATAGATTCAGGTTGTAATCGGATCAGAGCAGGTCTGTGGCGGTTCCTCCTTCCAAAGGGGAACCGCCATTTTTTTCGGAAGGATAATGTTCTGTCAAAGAAACCATGGTTCAATGAAGAAAGGGAGTTGATATCTCATGGCAGTGCCGATAACACATGAACATGCCTTCAATGAATGCTCCATCGGCTTCATCGTTGCCGATACAGAGGAGACCATTGTCCTCGTCAACAACAGGGCCTGCGAGATGTTGGAAAGGGACAGGGGGGGGCTTATCGGTGCTTCCGTCAGTGAAGTGATACCTCCCATGGGGGAGTTTCTGCATTCCTTTCTTCATGAAGGAACCCCCTGTTCGGGATGTCATGTGGTCGATAAAGAGGAAAATCTCGTGGTGCACATCGCCCCCATCCTGCCCGGGGGTACATTTGCGGGACTGTTGATTACGCTTCTTGACATGGGAGAGTTTCAGCGGGCCGTGCAGGAACTTCAGGCGTATAAGGATAAGATCCGGCAATTCGATGCAATTTTCAACACGACCTCCGACGGGATATGGCTCTGCGATGGAAAGGGAACGATTCTGGCGATCAACAGGACCTCCGAGGAGTTCAACGGCATAGCGGCGGCGGATTTTGTGGGAAAGAATATTACCTTTGCGGCCGAAAAGGGTATTTTCGACAGATCGGGGACCCTGGAAGCGATAAAAGCCAGGCGGGAGGTAACGATCGTTCAGAAGGTGACCAAACGAAAACACTCGCTTATGGTTACCGGAACCCCCGTCTTTGACGAAGATGGTCAGATATCGATGGTCGTCGTGACGGAACGGGATATGACACAGCTCAATTCGATACGGGATCAACTTGCACAAACCCTCATGGTGACGGAACGGTATAAAAATGAACTGGCGGAACTGAGTATGCGGGACTTTGCGGAAGAAGGAATCATCGCCGAAAGCGAAGAGATGAGACAGACGCTGCGCATCGCCATGAAGCTCGCCCATCTGAATGCGTCGAATATCCTGATCCTGGGTGAGTCGGGAACGGGAAAGGGACTCCTCTCCAAGCTCATTCACAAGAGGAGTGCCCGGCATAACAAGCCCTTCGTACAGATCAATTGTGCGGCCCTGCCGGAAAGTCTGCTGGAGGCGGAGCTTTTCGGCTATGAGAAGGGGGCCTTTACCGGCGCCCGTGAACAGGGAAAGATCGGACTTTTTGAACTCGCGCAGGGCGGGACGCTCTTTCTTGACGAAATCGGAGACCTGCCCCTGGCCCTTCAGGCCAAGCTTTTGAAGTATCTTGACGATAACGAAATAATACGGCTGGGCGGCATCAAGCCGAAGAAGATCGACTGCACCATTATCGCCGCTACCAATCGCGATCTCGAGGCACTCACCGAATCGAAGCAGTTTCGTGAAGACCTCTACTTTCGTCTGAATTCCTTCGTGATAAGAATTCCGCCGCTCAGAGAACGTTCCGGTGATATCTTCGAACTGGTCCATCATTTTCTGGAACTCTACAATACAACCTACAAGGTCGATAAGCGGATTACGCACAGGGCACTTTCTGTCTTGAACGAGTATCAGTTTCCGGGCAACGTGCGGGAACTTCAGAATCTATTCAAACAGGCCGTGGTCATGAGTGAGGATGATGATCTGGATGATTTTATCATTCATGCCTGTGGGCGGAACAGGCGGGCCGCTTCCCCTGAGGCGAAACAGACCGTCGTGCCGGATCCGAATCTGCCCGATCTGATGCGTCTGCGGGAACGGGATATGATGAAGGATGCCCTGAAGCGGTGCCGTTCGACGCGGGAAATGGCACGCTATCTTGGAATCAGCCAGACCTCGGTGATTCGAAAATTGCGAAAACATAACCTTTCACGTCGGTGAGTCTCATACGGTTCAATTTTCCAGATAAACATTCGTAATTGTTTGCAATAAGTCATGCTTGGCTGAACCACCAGCGAAACAGTAGCTATCTTAATGGAATTATTCTTTTTTATTATTTTCTTGTGAATCCTTTTCGGTTCATGTCTGCAGCGGGGTTTGTGAGCTGCTTCGCCTTTCTGCTTTTATTACAAGATATTAGAGTTGTCGTAGAGATGTGGCATGCCTTTTGCTTCATTGTAAGGCAGTTTAGAAATGTTGTTAAGTCGTGCATATATTTCCCGCAATGAGGGAAAGATTTTACCGGATGTCTCTCGCA
The DNA here is from genome assembly GCA_964441165.1 of uncultured Syntrophaceae bacterium. Taxonomy (GTDB): domain Bacteria; phylum Desulfobacterota; class Syntrophia; order Syntrophales; family UBA2210; genus CAYTUH01. The sequence goes on along the minus strand of CAYTUH010000360.1, from coordinate 641 downwards.
GGTATTTCTGTCGAGGGCAGGTGAGTCATATCAATGCAAACCTTTCTTGATGGAGGTGTTCCGCCGGCAGTAGTGCGGCGGAACACCAATCCATTGTCCGGTGAAGTGGCCCGTTAGTCGGGCCGTGAACGAAACATACAGACGGAAGGAGAGAGACATGGCACAGGTATTTACGACGACACCCAGGATCGTAATGGGCGTGGGCGCGATTGATACCATAGGCGAAGAAGTATCGAGCCGGGGCGTCAAGAAGGTCCTGATCGTGACGGACAAGGGCGTGATTGCGGCGGGATTGACGAAGGCCATCGAGGCGTCGCTGACGGCGGCGGGGGTGTCCTTTGGTGTCTTTGACGGCGTGGAGCCCGATCCGCGGTATGAGATTGTTGCGGACTGTCTGTCGAAGGTGAAGGAGGAAGGTGCGGAACTGCTGATCGGTGTCGGCGGCGGGAGCCCCATGGATATTACGAAGACGACGGCGGTGATGGCGACGAACGAAGGCCCCATCGGCGCCTATTTCGGCATCAACCTGATTCCGAAGCCGGGGATTCCGACGATCATGGTTCCCACGACGGCGGGGACGGGAAGTGAAGTGACGCCGATTGCGATTTTGTCGGACGAAGGCGAGAAGCTGAAGAAGGGCG
>CAYTUH010000359.1:0-3418 GCA_964441165.1 uncultured Syntrophaceae bacterium | reverse complement strand
TTGAATTCCGGAAGCTCGTCGAGAAAGAGCACCCCGTTGTGGGCGAGGCTGATTTCTCCCGGTTTCGGGATTTGCCCCCCGCCGACAAGTCCCGCGTCGGATATCGAATGGTGGGGGGAACGAAAGGGGCGGGTTGCCAGCAGCGATTCCTTTTTATTCAGGAGGCCGGCGACGGAAAATATCTTGGTGGTTTCGATCGCTTCTTCAAAACGGAGATCGGGAAGGATGGTGACAAGACGTTGCGCCAGCATGGTCTTCCCCGAGCCGGGAGGCCCGATCATGAGAATGTTGTGACCGCCCGCTGCTGCAATCTCCAGCGCCCGTTTCGCCTGTTCCTGCCCGCTCACGTCGGCGAAATCGAATTGGTAGGAGCGCTTACCGGAAAAGATGGCATCCCTGTCGACGATGAGGGGAGGAATGTCCCTCCGGCCGTTGAGAAACTCGACCACATCGTGCAGGTAGGCGACTGCGATCGTGTCGATCCCCTCTACCATGGCAGCTTCATTGGCGTCCTCCTCCGGCAGGATTATCCCGCGCAGGCCCATCTTTTTTGCCTGGAACGCCGCCGAGAGCGCCCCCTGGACCGTCTTGATTTTTCCGTCCAGTGACAGTTCCCCGATAAAACAGAAATCCCTCAGGCGGTCGGTTTCGATGAGGCCTTCAGCAGCCAGGATGCCCGTGGCGATGGGGAGATCGAAGCTGGTTCCTTCTTTCTTTATGTCCGCGGGAGCAAGGTTTACCGTGACCCGGTTTTTGGGGAATCCGTAGCCTGAATTCTTGATGGCAGACCGGATTCTGTCCCTGCTTTCCTTTACGGCTGCATCGGGCAGACCGACCGTCGAAAACTGCGGGAGTCCGGAAGAAATGTCCACTTCAACATCGACGGGATAGGAATCTATCCCGATGATTGAACTGCTCGTCAGCTTGGCAATCACCTTTTATCCCCCCTGTATTGCCGGCGATTGTAGTGGATGAGCTTGTAAAAAGCAAGTGTTTGTTGAAGGTTATGATGTATGGCTGCGGAGCGGTCATTTTGCCGAAGGGGAAGCGGTGCCAATGCATTAATCCCGGCAGCGGTTACCACATTGATGGCTTTGAAAAAAGTTCAGCTTCTGTGTCGTGCTGCATCATTCTCCCCTTTTTACGGGAACAGGCTTTGCGGTGTACCGTCAGCGTCTCTCATCCCACAGGATTTTCGCGTCCTGGCGGGGAGCGTTCCGAGGAGATGCAATATTTTAGAATCATTGCTTTTTTGCGGGTTTGCAAAAAATCCTGCAATTTTCTTTTTTCCGGTTACACAAAAGCGGCATTTGATGATAAGGAATTAGAGCAGGGGCAGGGAGGGTCCAAGGAGGGAAAAAATGAATACCCGCATTACCGAACTTCTCGGAATCACCCATCCAATTATTCTTTCCGGCATGAGCTGGATCAGTCTGCCGGCGCTCGTGGCCGCCGTTTCAAATGCCGGTGGCCTGGGCATCCTTGCAACGGGACCTCTCGATCCCGATCAGACACGGCAGTCGGTCAGGGAGATCAGGGCGTTGACCGACAAACCCTTCGGCGCCAATGCCTCGCTGCTGCTTCCCGGCGGGAGCCAGAATGCACGGGTGCTGATTGAAGAAAAGGTTCCGGTGGTTAATTATGCACTGGGGAAGGGTGACTGGCTGGCGAGAGAGGTGCATGCATATGGTGGGAAGGTCCTTGCCACGGTGACCAATCTCCGTCACGCAGAGAGCGCCCAGGCCGGCGGTGCCGATGCCGTGATAGCCACTGGCAACGAAGCGGCCGGGCACGGAGAGGCTGTCACGACCTTTGTGCTGATCCCCAGTCTCGTCGACAAACTTGAGATACCGGTCATTGCCGCGGGAGGCATCGCCGACGGCAGGGGGGTTGCAGCGGTGCTGGCACTCGGTGCCGAGGGTGTCGCCATGGGATCACGTTTCATGACCACGCGGGAGAGTGCCGTTCATCAGCATATCAAACGTCTTTCCATCGAGAAGGATGTCTATGACACCCTCTATTCGCGGCGTTTCGACGGGCTCTGGTGCCGGGTGATGGATACGGAGGGTGCCCGGAAGGCACGCAGGCAGGGACTCAATTTGCCGGCGGCATTTTTCAATGCCCGGGCCATCGCTGATCAGCTTCGCCTCCCCTTCGTGAAGCTCTTTGTCGGTGTCCTTGCTTCGGGATGGAAAAACGCCCGCCAGCTTGCATTCTTTGCCAATGCCTACAAGGCAATCAGGATTGCCACCGAAGGCGGTGATGTGACGAAGGGGATCATCCCCGTGGGGCAGGCTACGGGACTCATCCACGACGAACCGCCGGTGGCTGAATTGATGGCACGCATTGTGGACGAGGCACGGGAGATCCAGAAGAAGGTGGCGCATCGAATGGGGTGATGTGCAATCAACGGGACAGCATGGAAAAGGAGCGGAACATGGATTATGAAGCGGTTAAACCTCTTTTGGTGAATACCATACCCTGGGTGACGATGAGCGATGTGCGGGTGGATATCCTGGAGGAGCGTCACGCGCGACTCTCGCTTCCCGTTCGGGAAAAACATCTCAACCATGTGGGGATCGTCTATGCCGGTTCCCATTTCATGCTGATGGAGGTGGCCGGTGCGGCACTCTTTATCTGCAGCTATGGACTGGATCGGTTCGTGCCCGTGAACAGGGGCATGAGCATCGAGTTTCTCAAACCTGCCGTGACCGATCTGATCTGCGACCTGACGATTACCGAAGAAAAGGCGCGGGAAATGATTGCACCGGTTGAAGCGCGCGGCAAGGGTGACTGGATCCTGGAAATGTCCGTTACCGATGAGTCGGAAACCCTGGTTTCCCGGGCTACATGCAATTATTATATCATTCCCATGCCGGTGGGGCTCTCGTAAAACCCTGATTTGACCGCCCCTCTGTGATGTGCCGTCCGGAACCGGCCGCAGTCCGTTCTTGACGGCGTATAATGACTGTGGTAGTTTCCTCCACGCTATCAAGAAACGAGGTTTCGGAATATGGCAGAATTTACCCACCTGGATGAACGGAACAAGGCGCGCATGGTCGATGTCACGGCGAAGGAGCCTACTCAGCGCGTGGCCGTTGCGGGAGGAACCGTCGTGATGAGACCCGAGACGGTCCGGGCGATTGAGGCCGGCGCTCTCGCGAAGGGTGATGTCTTTGCCGTTGCCAAGGTGGCGGGGATCATGGCGGCGAAACGAACGGGCGATCTCATCCCTATGTGCCATCCTCTGGAACTGACGGGGATCGATATTCGTTTTTCGAGCAATGCCGACCAGGGGGAAATTACCATCGAAGCCGAGGTCAAGACGGTGGGACGAACGGGCGTCGAAATGGAAGCCATGACCGCCGTGAGCGCCGCGGCGCTGACCATCTACGATATGTGCAAGTCCGCCGACCGC
>CAYTUH010000358.1:0-3420 GCA_964441165.1 uncultured Syntrophaceae bacterium | reverse complement strand
GGGCGCCTGGTTCTATTTCATTGCTTCCTTGAAATATTTGGCCGCGCCCGGATGAAGGGGTATGGGACTGTTCATGGCATTTGCGGGCGTCAGTTGCGCGGCGATCGGATGAATGTTGATGAGGGCGTATTTTCCCTCATTCACATTGGTGTAAATCGCTTTGGTAACCTTGTAGGCGATATCGTCGGACATGTCCTCATTGGCCACCATCACATTTGAATCGCCGACACAGAGGACATCATAATCGACGTCGTCATAGGTTCCCTTGGGAATGGTCACTTTCAGGTAGTAGGGGTTTTCCTTGACAACCTTGTCGGCAAATTCCTTGTCGATTGAAACGAGCACGATATCTCTCGTCGCGGCAAGATCCATCACCGCGGACCCGGGGTAGGCAAAATTGAAGAAACAGGCATCGATAATACCGTCCTTCAGGGCCTGAACGGATTCCGACTGAGAGAGATTGGCAAGTTTCACGTCATTTTCAAGATCGAAACCGGCCGCCTCCATCATAGCTCTGGCCATGGTGGAACACCCGCTCCCGGGAACGTCGATCGACACCTTTTTCCCTTTTAAGTCGGCAAATTTCTTGATGCCGGACTGTTTGGTCGTCACAATATGCTCCGGCGCGGGATACATCTGGAAGAGTGCCACAATGGGGAATTTCTTCTCGAAGGGCTCCATCCCGTTGCGGGCCTTGAAAGCGACGCTCCCCATGACCATACCCATACTGGTGTCCCCGATACCTACCAGTCGGCTGTTTTCCACCGATGCACCCGTCGACTCGGCGGCGCATCTCACCCCATCGACCGTTTTCTGCACAACAACAGACATCCCGCCGCCAAGGGGATAATAGACGCCACCCGGGCTCCCCGTGCCGATGGTGAGAAATACCGTCTTTGCGATGGCAGGTCCTGCCAGAACCATGCAAAGAATCATGGAAAACACCAAAACCGTGTACAATGCTTTTTTCATCATAGCCTCCTTTTCATGAATCAAGTTTTCTTGAAATCAGACAGACTGTAAACACAGGGCCCTCCCCTTTTTTCACCTCCCTTCTTAATTATTCCGTCCTGAAAAATAGAGTTCTCATACTCTGTTGGCTATTCCCATTTCAGATAATTGAAGAACGTAATGGATTGCCGGGGTTCTAACGTGGACACTCTTCATGCAATCCCGGCCGTCCCCATTTGTATGATATATATCATTATATCAATGGTTTACATTATATTACGGCTGAACACGCGCATACACCTTCAACGTTCTTCGCTATTCAAAGAACCGTCTCAATAACCACGCAACTCTAAGGCAGCATTTCCAGGACTGGTTGAATAGATTTTTATGATATCTTTTCAGGCACTGTTTTTTTCCTGCGTCATCCAGTAAATCTCTTTTTTCCTCCACAGAGATTCCCGTTTTTTCAGCGACTTCAATGTTTCCTGCGGGTTTTGAATGCTCAGGGCGGTAAGAAGTGCATTAATCAGGCTCATAACAGCAGTGTATGATTCTATAAAGGAATCCAGCTTGTGCTTGACCGGAAGTACCCAGTGGGCATGATCCGCGAGAGGAGAGAACAGCGAATCCGTAATCGCCCCGACTCCGGCGCCCTGCTCTCTCGCATGGGCCAGTGCTTCTATGGTGAGCCGGGGATAGCGTGGAAAACTGATACCCACCACTAAATCCTTCTCACCGACTTCATGAAAAGAATCCCAGATATCCCCAAACTCCGGCTTCAGCAGATATATTTCTTCCCTTAAAAAGCCGAGGTATCGTGCAAGGACCACCGCCGTCGAATGACTTCCCTTTAATCCGATGACAAATATTTTTCGGGCCGCCACCATTTCCGTCACCGCCAGGTGAAAGGTCTCCATTGAAATGGACTCGAGGGTCTGAGTGAGATTTCGAATGTCTTCCTGCATGACTTTCATCAGTACGTCTTCATCCGTTTTGGCATGCTCGACGGTTTGCTTGAGTCGTACATCGGTAGAGAGACGATCCTGGAAATTCTCCCGCAACATTCTCTGCATTCCCCGGTAACCATCGAATCCAAGGGCTTGGGCAAGTCTGACAATAGTAGCTTCACTGACACCTATACGCCGTGACAAGGCCAATGCCGTCAGGAAAATTGTTTCTTTATGATTTTCAGTGATGTATTTCAGTGCCCGTTGCTGAGCCGCGGTAAGGCCGTTTTTTTTCTCTGCAAGAAGTGAATCAAAGGACATGATGAAAGAATTCCTTCTTTTGTTAAACAAAACGAATTATTTCCTTCACAAGGTTTGTTCATACTATCCACACTTTTTTCTGTCAAGGAGAAAAATGGCTGTCAGATGCATGCAGCTGAAAACACTTATTAAAGTAAATGAACTCCCCTGCAGCAGGCTGCTGAATGTTGAACCCAAAAAGAGCGTAATATATGCAAAATCTTTATTTTCCCATCCCTATTGTTTGACAGGCCGTTCATATTCTGATAGAAGCGCTGCTCGACTTGATCATCGCATCGGCATATTCTGCACATAGACGTTTCATCATGGCACATTCGAACAATGCGGTTATGGCCTTTTCAAGGGAGACCCAGTGGTTGCCTGCTCGGGTGCCGTCTGTCGGCTGAATACAGAAAATCATCTGACGGTCGCCGGTAATCTCTGATTTCGAAATAAGGAACAGCATCGGAAGTTACAGGGTGTTTCGTTCCGGTTGTTGAAGGGTAGTGAGAAACTGTGAGATTTGATCAATATACTATCTCAGAAGAAATAAAAAGGAATCTGGCGCAGCTCGGCTTCAAGCGACCGACGGATATACAATTCAAATCAATCCCGTCAATCATGAAGGGTGAAGACGTTCTTGCCATCGCCCAGACGGGAACAGGCAAAACGGCGGCCTTTGCCATTCCGCTCATAGACAGAATCCACAGCACAAAAAGCAGTAACCGGTCTGCCGGTATCAAATGTATCGTCATGGTCCCGACGCGTGAACTGGCACAGCAGATCGGCGACGTCTTCAAGGATCTTGCTAAACATACCAGGGTATACGTTTTCTCGCTTCATGGAGGTGTTGAACAGGACGCCCAGATCACAAAGCTTCAGGCGGGCATCGATATCCTGGTGACCACGCCGGGGCGCATGTTTGACCTGATCAATCAGGGGTATATCAATCTCGGGAGTGTTGAAGCACTGGTCATCGATGAAGCCGATCGCATGCTGGACCTGGGGTTTATCGAGGACATCCAATATGTCAAGAAAATGCTGACCCGAAGGCATCAGACGCTTTTCTTCTCTGCAACCATTAACAGGGAAATCAAAAATCTTGCCTATTCGCAGGTTAAAAGTTCCGCCATACGGATTCAGCTCTCTCCTGAAGATCCCGTCGCGAAAAATGTTTCTCACTTTGTCATGTTCATCGAAATGGATGACAAACGGTTTTTTC
>CAYTUH010000357.1:1706-3421 GCA_964441165.1 uncultured Syntrophaceae bacterium | reverse complement strand
AGCGGATCGATGTTCCCAAGAATCTCAATCAAATCTTCATGAATCCGGCCGTTTGTCGCCACGATGCCCGGTGATTCCAGATAGTAGTCATCACCGGCGATGTCGGTGACGGTGCCTCCCGCTTCGGTGACCATAAGCCAGCCCGCCGCCGTGTCCCAGGGATGCAGTTTCAGTTCCCAGAAGCCGTCGAAGCGTCCCGCCGCAAGGTAGGCGAGGTCGAGGGCCGCGGAACCGGCCCGGCGGACGGCCTGTACCCTGAGGGCCAATTCATTGAAATAATTGATGTTATTGTCAGGGTTGACCCGGATGTCGTAGGGGAACCCCGTGGCAAAGAGGCTTCTGGACAGGTCATCCGTATTGGACACGGTGAGTCGCCTGTCGTTGAGAAAAGCCCCCGCTCCCTTTTCCGCGACGAAGCGTTCGTCGAGCAGGGGGTTGTAGATCACGCCCAGGATGATTGCTCCGTCCCGTTCCAGTGCTATTGACACGCAGAAAAGGGGAAATCCGTGGGCATAGTTCGTCGTCCCGTCGAGGGGGTCGATAATCCAGCGGTTGCGCCCCCCCCTCTGTATCCCCTCGGATTCCTCCGTCAGAATATCGTGATCGGGAAAGGCATGACAGATTCTCTCCAGGAGCAGTTTTTCCGACATCCTGTCGACTTCGGTGACCAGGTTAATTTCACCTTTATAATCAACTTGATGATTGTCATGAAGCCGGTTCTTGAGAAGCGCACCCGCTTCCCGGGCCATTGAGATCGCAGATTCTCGGTATATATCCAAACGATGCCTCCTTTCTTCTGTCCACGCTCCTCCGGTGGTGCCTGCTGAACAGATCGTCACAGTACACGGTTCTTCAGGGACTCTTATCATGATCTGTGAGAAAAGTTGAAATGATTTCTGTTGCTTCCCTGTCCGATTAATGATAGATGAAGCATTACTTTTCATGAAATCGGTGTATTAGAAACGATGAACGACGAAGAAATGAACGGAAAAGAGACCCCGGAACCGAGGGAAGAGACAACGCCGGAGGTCAACCTGAAACAGGCTCGTGAGGCAAGGGGCCTTTCCATTCGGGAACTCTCCAATCTTACCCGGCTCAGTCCCTCGATACTCACAGCGATTGAAAACGAGGATTTCGCCGGACTTCCCGAACCGGTCTACACGAAGACGTTTATCGTCACCCATGCCAAGGCCCTGGGAGGAGATGCCCGGGGCATCCTGTCGAGATACGGGGACTACCTCGAGGGTCTGCGGCGGCAGCGGGAAGCGGAGGCGGCCGCCACGGAGAAACCGAAAGGGGGCGTCCATACCAAGCTGATTATCCTGGTAATTGTGCTTCTGGCACTGGCATCGTTCTATTTCTATCAACGATTTTCCGGCCCGTCGATTCCCGTTCAAAAGGATGCCGCCGTGGAGGAAAGGGGCGGCGTCATGACGGAAGCGCCGTCGGCGGAAGTCACCATGGAGGAACCGGCTGACGTGACGGTAGAAGCACCGGGCTCCGTTATCGAAGAAGCGCCGATTACCCTGCCGGAGGCGTTGGAGGCGGATCTGACGGTGGAAGCGCCGCCGGAAGGGGCGGGAGAACCCCTTGCCGAAGAGACTGTGGCGGATGAGGAGCCGGCAGCCCCCAGTCTTGACAGTGAGGCTGTTGAAAGCGTCGAACCGCCCGGGCAGCAGATGCCACCCTCCGAGGTATCGACGCCTGGATTCAAA
>CAYTUH010000357.1:905-1674 GCA_964441165.1 uncultured Syntrophaceae bacterium | reverse complement strand
TTTCCCCTTTCGGTGAGATTTCCTCCGCCAAGGATAGACAAAAGTTCCCCCTTCGAGGTAATGCTGAAACCGGGGGACAGAATTGTAAGGAATGCATCGAAAAAAGTGATGATGATTGTGGGAAACGCCAGCGGGGTGAACATCACCTTTAATGACGAACCGCTCGGGTCCCTGGGCAGGCATGGAGAGGTGATCCTCCTTACGCTGCCGAGGGGTGATGAATAAGTCTCACGTTGCCTTTGATAAAAGATGTGTGATACTTTATAGTTCTATTTTTCATAGAAAGACGGGAGCAGTCGCTTCCGTGAGGAGAGGTGATTGGTAAATGTTCGGAATCGGAATGCCTGAGTTGCTGATAATCCTGGTCATTATTCTCATTATCTTCGGCGCGGGAAAGCTTCCCGAAATCGGGGGTGCCGTCGGCAAGGGTATCCGCAATTTCAAGAAGTCCGTCAAGGAGCAGGACGAACTGGATAAAAAGGAAGGCGCCGACAAGATCGAGAACAAAGATCAGTAATTCCTAAAAGGGGACATCATCTTCGGATGAATTCGGACCGTTATAGGGTCCGGCACCCCGATTCCAATCCTGCGTCTGGCCGCCGCCGCTGTCCTGGCCCTTTCTGTCCAGCATCTTCATTTCGTTGGCGACGATTTCCGTCGTGTACCGTTTGATCCCTTCCTTGTCTTCCCAGGATCGTGTCTGTATCCGTCCCTCGACATAGACCGTGCTGCCTTTCTCCCGCATGAGAAGATCACTACTCATAATATT
>CAYTUH010000357.1:0-895 GCA_964441165.1 uncultured Syntrophaceae bacterium | reverse complement strand
AGAGGTAGTCACCGCAAATCTCGGCAAGTCTTCGGAATGCCACGATCCGGTGCCATTCCGTTCGCTCCTCTTTACCGCCATCCTTGTTTTTCCACTGTTCGTTGGTTGCCAGATTGAATGTCGTGACCATTGTTCCGTCCTGCGTGTACCGCACCTCCGGGTCAGCTCCCAGTCTGCCGATCAAAATTGCCTTGTTTACCATGTGATCCCCCTCTCCTGTAATCGTTCCCGGCATCATACACAACTTGCATGGTCTTGGCAAATCATTTATATGGTTAACCTAAATGACATATTACAGTTGACTTCCGTCCCGTTATTCAGTACAAAACCGTGTAAAATCCACAATCGGTACGCCACGGTGCGGCCTGCGCGAAGAGAGTGCACGGGGCGGTACGGGATGGATCGTATCGTGAAGGAAAGAACTGATTCTTGAGCCCATATGAAAGTCTCTTCCTTGGAATCGTGCAGGGGATGACGGAATTTCTTCCCGTGAGCAGTTCGGGACACCTGGTCATTGTCCAGAGTCTCATGAAAGGGTTTCGTCAACCCGGGGTGCTCTTTGACGTAATGCTCCATGTAGGGACGCTGATCGCGCTGGTCTTTTTCTTTCGGAGGGATATCGGCAGCCTTTTCTGTGCCTTTCTGCCGCGGAAAGGGGTGAATCCCCTGATCCCTGGCGACGATCTCCTTTCGACCCGCCGCAGGCTTGTTTTTTATATCCTGGCGGGAACGGCAGTGACGGGTATCATCGGCTTCACCTTCGAGAAAAGGATCCACGGCTTTTTTACCTCCGTTGATCTGGCGGCCTCCATGCTTCTCGTGACGGGGGTGCTGCTCTTTTTCGCCGACAGGGTGACGGGGACGTCGCGACGGGAAGGGGACATGACCCTGTGTG
>CAYTUH010000356.1:1588-3421 GCA_964441165.1 uncultured Syntrophaceae bacterium | reverse complement strand
TTGCGGTTCTATGCGCATGGAGATCGTGAAAGACGGTTTCGCCACCCTTCGCAATGAGGTCTACTTCGAGGGCGAAATCGGCTACACCGACGGCAGCGGCGCCGTGGTACTCCTGAGCCAGGTGGGGCAGTACATCCCGACGGTATGGCTGGTGCCCTACGTGGACAACTTCGAGTTTACCGTCTATGCCGGGACCGATGTGGCGCCCTACGCGACGGTGAACCTGATGCCGGACACCTTTGATGACAGTTCCTGGTGGTACGGTGATTACGGCACCTATTACGAGACCTGGGGCTGGTTCGAGACGGGCTATATCCAGATGCATGCCGACGAGAACGGCGTGGTGAAGATCACCGCCGCCGATAAGGTTCCCGCGCAGGATTATCTCGTCTTTGCGGCACCCTACGATGTAAACGGCGACGGCATCTTCGAGTATGACGCGTCAATGACCACGCAGCCCTGGGGCGGGTTCGATCTCGAGGTCACTCCCGGGGGAAACGGGCTCATCGACCTGATCTACGATGCCGTGACGGACAAGTACGAGATCGTGCAGACGGTACTGGCGCCGTCGGTATTGCTGACCGATGCGTGGGGTATAGACGGTGTCTCGGTGGTTTACTACAACCTCCAGAACATGGAGTACATTCCCCAGGCGCAGTCCGAGGATCTCCAACTCGTAGTCATGCTGAGCCGGCCCATCATCATTCCCGGCGGCTTTGACTACAATCTGCTCTTCAAACTGGAGAGAGAAGACGGTTCTGTCGTTCCCCTCAGGCTGGTGAGCAGCACGGGAGATTATCTCTTTGTACTGGAACCCATGACCACCCTGACACCGGCAGGAAACGATTATAAATTCTGCGTGCTCCTGGGCAATGTGGTGGCTTATGACGGTGCGATGGCCGGTAATACCTTCAGCGAGTATTTCAACATCTACGATCCCGATGCCACGGCACTGGCGGCCATTACGCCCGGTATCGACCTCCAGGGACGTTCCTTCGGCACGGCCGATTCCTATCTGGTCGACTGGGATCAAATCTGGCTGGGCGAAGAAGATGAAGGCCAGTGGGAGTGGTGGAGCGCCAGCGACTGGGGCATGGATCGCGAAGAGATCAGGCTTTCCTGGGCGGTCCCTGACGATGCCTACGGTTATCAGATCTGGGCCCGCGATTCCGATACGGAGTGGCAGCTGGCTCCCGACTGGACCGTCACCTATACATATAATGACGGCCAGTTCATCGAGGCCCGCGTAGATGGTGATGCGGAGTTCTTCAATGCCTGGGGTCTGGAACCGGGAGCGGAAATTGCCGATCCGATCTGGGAACGATTTGCCCCCTTCTTTGCGGGTAACGTGATACAGATCGTGGTGATGCCCGAGAACATCAACGGCTATGCCCAGGATCCGAATTCCGATCCCACCATCGTCGGCTTGAGGCTTGAGGACAACATGGGCCCGATGATTGCCTATAACGGCTGGTTCTGGGGTGATTACATCGACTTCAATACCAGTACGCAATACGACGACACGGAACTGGTCATTCCCTTCCAGGAACCGCTCATGGATGTCGATCTGACCAGGACCACGGCCGAGGGCACGGGCTACGGCGCCTGGACAGAAAGCGGTTACTTCCAGGTCGCCGATGTCTACTGGGATGATCCCGACCTGACGCTGGTCAACGGCGAGGGGACGGCCTATCCGAGCAACCGTGCCTACATCGTGATCGATCTGGAACCGACGGTCTCGACGACGCTGGACGAGATTACGGATATCGACTATTACTATTCCGGCTCCTACTACTATTCGGTCCTGCAGCTTGCCTCCATCGACGGTTTCGC
>CAYTUH010000356.1:0-1578 GCA_964441165.1 uncultured Syntrophaceae bacterium | reverse complement strand
CTCAATGATGCGGTGGTGGTGGGCGACAATTCCTCGGAGCGGCTGGAAGCCTTTGACAACCGGGGGAGAATTGTCCTGGACGACGATATCGATGAAGATACCGAAGCGGGTGTCGATGTCTACTGGGTCGGTCCCCTGCAGAAGGGATACGACAGCGTCGATGGTACGCTCTCCTGGGATTCCGATGCCTTCGATAGCTACATATTCGTCGAGGACTACGAGGGAATCTACTCGGGCAACACCCGCATAACGGAACCGGAGGATGTATTCGTGAGCAGTCGTTACGTCGACTCCTTATACTATTACGATCTGCTCCGGCTGAATACACCCTTTACCGATGCCCACGATGCCGGTACGGCGGTGGAAGGCTTTGCCGTCAACCAGGGAGGCTGGGGAAATACCCAGGCAAACGGAGCTCAGGCCGGTGTAACGAACGTGCTTGTGGACAGTTCGACGAACTTTGCCGTTGACGACCTTGTGGTCTTCGACTGGAACGGCACGCCGCGGTACAGGACGGTCACGGCCGTTCCCGACGGAACCCACATCACCGTCGATACGGCGGTGGATGTGGCCGACAACGAGCAGGTCGACGAATACCAGGCCTTCTCTACGGAGCTTGCCGTCGGATTCCCCATGATCCGCCTGAGCAGCACACAGGGCGTCAAGCTGGGCGACACCATCACCTTCGATCCCGATGGAGATGCGCCCTATGAGGCCACGATTACCGCTGCGGCCTATAACATGTATATAGCCAATCCTCTGTATTCGAATGTGAGCGGCGTAGTGATCGACCAGATGCTCGAAGACGAAGGCACGCCGGTGGTCTTCTCCGGTGGAACGGAGTATACGATCGATTCCTCGAGAGAGGCCGACGTCCTTCAGGTCAAGGTGAAAGACCGCTCCGGCAACGACAGCTTCCAGTATTACGACGAAGTCGGGTACGACGAAGACGGATGCTGGGATATCTTCTAACCTTCAACATGTAACCGTAACGAAAAAGGGGCGGCCTTGGGGCCGCCCTTTTTTTAAACAGTATCAACGTACCGGAATTCCAGAGTGAAAAAGAAAGAAACAAAGGAAAAGACTGCTCGTGACTCATATGCTGATAAGCTGGGGCGGGTAACTCGAAATGATCTTTATCGCTGAAAGCGGTATTGAGGATTAAGGATTGGGGGATTAAAGAAAGTGACAGAGTACTGAAGTACCTGAGTACCTGAGGGAAAGAAAAGTTTCGAGTCTCGCGTTTCGAGTTTCGAGGAATACGGCAGCAATCCACAGGCCGTCATTGCGAGCCCGCCCTCGGCGGGCGCGGCAATCTTTGTTAAAAGACAGGCACAGAGGAAAAGACTGCCCATGGCTGAAAGTTTATTTGTAGCTTGCCGATTTATCGGCGATTTTATTTTACGTGAAACAGATCCTTGCGCTTATCAGCGCAAAGGACTGATGAATCAGGCAGTTACAGTTGGGATTACGGAATGAAGAATTGCTAACGGAGCACTCGTAAGCATAAGATGAGTTTTTTATTTTATTCTTGTATGAAACTTAAAGCTTGATGCGTATGCAAAAAGTCGTGGAATC
>CAYTUH010000355.1:0-3444 GCA_964441165.1 uncultured Syntrophaceae bacterium | reverse complement strand
TCTACAGGCTCAGTGATATCTTTCTAAAGACGAGCATCTCGGAACCATTAGGAATGACGGTTCTCGAAGCCCTCTCCTGCGGAACCCCCGTAATCGCGGCAGAAAACGCAGGGGTACTCGAAGTGGTTCCGGATTGCATGACGGCGGATCCTCGCAACATCGAGGAGATGGCGGAAAAAATCATGACCCTTCTGAATGACGGTGAAACAGGGAAGGCAATGGTTGAAATGTGCCGGAATCGCATTCACGATCTGACCTGGGAAAAGGTGGCAGGCCGCCTGATCGATGTTTACCGTGCGGTATCGGCCGTGCAGGGTGTCAGAAGGCAATAGACAGCAAGGAGTTCACATACAATGAGTGAAGACAAGGGAATCACATACCTCTTTGAGGCAAGCTGGGAAGTATGCAACAAAGTAGGTGGGATATACACCGTTCTGAAGACCAAGACAGGCCATGCCGTTGAACGGTTCGGTGACGGATACTTCCTCATCGGACCCGATGTGGGCAATAATCCGGAATTCAAGGAAAGCGGCGAAGCCTTCTGGAATGAGATCGCCCCGGAACTGGAGCGACGGGGACTTTCCTGCCGATTCGGCAGGTGGAACGCATCAGGAAGCCCCCGGGTGATACTCGTCAATCACAACAACAAGTATGTTCTCGAGAAGCTGCTCTTTCAGCTCTGGCAGGATTTCGGTATCGATTCCATGGCCGGTGCCTGGGATTATATCGAACCGGTCCTTTACAGCACCGCCTACGGCGAAGTAATGGAAGTACTCTACAACGCCCTGGTAAAGAGCGACGAGTTGGTGGTCGCGCAGTTTCATGAATGGATGAGTACGGCGGGGATGTTCTACGTTAAAAAACAGGTCCCCGAGATTGCCACCGTCTTTACCTCCCATGCCACCATGCTCGGCCGGTCTCTCGCAGGGCAGGGCGTAGATATTTACAAGATAATGGGAGATATTTCGCCTTCCGAAATGGCCGCAAAAATAAATATTGCCGCAAAATATTCCATGGAGGTTGCCTCGGCGAGGGAGTGTGACTGCTTTACGACGGTGAGCGACATTACGGCCCGTGAGGCGGAACAGTTTCTTTACCGGAAACCGCCGGTTATCCTGCCGAACGGCATCAACATCGACGAGATTCCCGATTACAGGAACAACGGGGAGGATGTGGCGCGATGCCGCGCTCGCCTGCTTGAGTTCAGCGAAGGGTATCTGCAAAAGGGCATATCGGGGGGGCGCAAGATAATAATGATGATATCGGGAAGATACGAATTTCATAACAAGGGAATCGATCTCTTCCTGGAAACACTCAGTGCAATCAACAAACGACTGAAAGAAGGTAAACACAAAGATGAAATTGTCGTGTTTTTCTGTGTGATCGGAGGGCATTTCGGGATCTCGAAAGATGTTCAGCGTGTACTGCAGGGCGAATCCCTGCCGTTGTCGGGCATTTCAAAGATATGTACACACCAGCTTCAGAATCCCCAGCACGATCCCATATGGAATAAATGCAAAGAGCGTAATTTAATGAACGACAGTAGCGATCCGGTCAGTATAATCTTCATGCCCGTCTATCTTGACGGATTTGACGGGTTGCTGAATCTTCCCTACTACGATGTCGTGAAAGGCTGCGACCTCTGTGTGTTCCCGTCATTCTACGAACCCTGGGGGTATACGCCGCTCGAGAGCGCCGCCTTCGGTGTGCCAACGGTGACATCCGACCTGAGCGGTTTCGGGGTATGGGTGCGTCAGAGGTTCGGGATCGACACGAAAGGGGTCCTGCTTCTCGAACGGGAGACCAGGACATATGAGAAAATAGGCGAGGCATTCACGGAATGCCTGTGGAACTGCATCAACTGGTCGCGCACTGAAACAGAGGAACAGAAAAACCGGGCACGGAATATTGCCGAAGCCGCCTCCTGGAAAGAATTCTATCCCTTATACCTTCAGGCCTACGAACTGGCGGGGCGATATTCGAGAGACCGCGCCTACTCCATGGATACAAGTGAATACCGGAGAGAACTGGTCTATCCCGGCACCGATTCGATGCATCCGCGATTCAGGCATTTCACCGTCGCCGCCGAGATACCGGAACCGATAAAGGAATTGCGGAATCTGGCCTACAATCTCCTGTGGACATGGAACCGGGAGGTGCGTGACCTCTTTATCAGAATCGACGAAGAACTCTGGAAGGAGGTCTCCTGCAACCCCATTGAACTGCTGGAACGCGTAAGCCAGGACCGATTGACCGAACTGGCCGGTGATGAATCCTACCGTGCTCTTTACAATAAAATCGTCACCAGCGTCGTGGATCTCATGAAACCGTCGAAAGATTATTTCGGGATGGACGGGATCCTCTCGCGGGAACGGCCGGTGGCATACTTTTCCACTGAATACGGCCTCCACGAGATTCTCCCCATTTATTCCGGGGGGCTCGGAATCCTCTCGGGAGATCATCTGATATCCGCTAGCCCTCTGGCTATACCGGTGATCGGGGTCGGTCTTCTTTACAAGAGCGGTTATTTTCACCAGCGTCTTGACCGTGAGGGAAACCAGATTACCTCCTATCCTGAGAATGATTTTTCCCGCATGCCCGTCCGTATTGTCAACGGGAGCGATGGAGAGCCCTTCAAGATCGAGGTGGACCTTCCCGGACGGAAACTCTACGCACAGGTCTGGAAAATCGACGTGGGGATGGTGCCGCTCTATCTCCTTGATACGGAGGTGCCTGAAAACAGCGTCCAGGACAGGGATATCACCTCCCGTCTCTACGGCGCCGACCAGCGCCTCCGGATCGAACAGGAAATAATGCTCGGCATCGGCGGGGTGCGGCTCCTTGAAGCCCTGGGAGTCAGACCGGCAATCTATCACCTTAACGAGGGCCACAGTGCCTTCATGTTGATTGAACGGGTGAGACAGTTGATGGTGAACGAAAAACTGAACTTCTACGAGGCCCGTGAAATGGTGAAGGCGAGTTCCCTCTTCACGACGCACAGTCCCGTAGAAGCGGCCAACGAACGCTTCGACCGGTCACTGATGAAGCACTATTTTTCCGGTTTTGTCGACAATCTCGGCATTTCATGGGAGGTGTTCTGGGAGTTGGGACGGGACGAACCGGGCGAAGATAAGCCCTTTATGATGCCCGTTCTCGCAATGAAATTGTGTTGCGGCGCCAATGGAGTGAGCCGCCTCCACGGGAGGGTTGCCCGGCGGATGTGGACAAATGTCTGGTCGGGCTTCGATGAGAAAGAAACGCCGATTCAGAATATCACCAACGGCGTTCATCTCCCGTCCTGGATTGCCGACGAGATGACCGAGCTGTTCACGGAAGCGGGCAATAATCATCACTTCCCCCCGAAGGACGACAATGATTATCGGGACACCGTTGAGAGGCTTCCCGACGCCACACTCTGGGCGACCAATCAGGTCCTGAAAAAAC
>CAYTUH010000354.1:1088-3451 GCA_964441165.1 uncultured Syntrophaceae bacterium | reverse complement strand
CAGAAGGACCTGTCCGTGTGGATCATCGTTGCAGTAACGGTGTTCATCGTATCTATCTCGGCCATCGTTATCGCCATGATGAAGCGCCATGGCTATTATGCCGTGGGCTGGTTCTGGTTTTTGGGAACGCTTGTACCGGTGGTGGGATTCGTGCAGGTCGGCGGGCAGGCCATGGCCGACAGATATACCTATATCCCCGCAATCGGCATTTTTATCGTGATCGCCTGGGGCATGAACGATCTGTCGAGCCGCATTCATGTCAAACGGGTCTTTTCTGCAGTGGGAGCGGCCTTTGTACTCATCATACTAATGATGTCCACATGGAACCAGGTCGGATACTGGAAGGACAGCAGAATTCTTTTCGAGCATGCCCTTGCCGTTACCGAAGACAATTACGGGGCTCATGATTGTCTCGGACTGGAACTGGCGAACCGGGGTGATATGGACAGCGCCCTGCAACACCATTCAGAGGCCGTGAAGATTAATCCACGATGCGGCCCGGCATATAATCATATGGGCATTATCCTGGGACGAAAGGGAAAACTCGACGAGGCGATAGACTGTTTTTCCAAGGCAGTGAGGATTAATCACGGAGATCATGAGGCCTTGTATAACTTGGGATTTGCGGCCTATAATAAAGGCAACAATGACAAGGCTATTGAATACTTTGCCAGAGTGCTGCAACTGAAACCGCAGCATGTCAATGCATGCAACGGCTTCGGACTCGCCTTACATAAAACGGGGAAGACCAATGAAGCCATAGACTATTTTTCCCGGGCCGTACAGATAGATCCCGGAAACGATGATTCATTCAAGAACCTTACCACGGCATTATTGAAACAGGGAAAAACCGACCAGGTAATTGATGAGTGTGAGTCAAGGATAAGGAAAGCAGGAGAGAAAGCTTCTTATTATGTGCAGCTTGGATTATTGTACAAACAGAAGAAGGAATATGGTAGAGCGATAGAGAATTTTCACAGGGCGCTCGAAATAGAGCCGGGATTCGTGCCTGCCCTCGATGAACTGGCGGTCCTCTATACGATTGAAGAAGAATATGATCTTGCCCTTTCCGCGTTGAGTGATCTCATATCACTCATCCCGGAGAACCCCGATCGGTATTACAACATGGCCTACGTATACGCACTGCAGAACAGGACGGATCTTTCTCTCGAGTGGCTCGAAAAGGCTGTTGCACATGGATTTGCCAATTTCGAATTGCTGGAAAGGGATGAAAATCTGGAAGCAATACGAAAGACATATCGCTATAAGGAATTGACGCAGGGGTTGCGCGGAGAATCACCCTGAAGCTGTGGGAGTGGAAATATGTTCAAGGATAAAAAGGTAATAGTCGTAATGCCGGCCTATAACGCCGCGGAAACGCTGCAGATGACCTACGATGAAGTGGTGGAGCAGGGTGTGGTCGATCTCGTGATCATTGTCGATGACGGAAGCTGTGACGAAACCGTTTCCATCGCTCGAAACCTGCCGAATACCCGGATCCATGTTCATCCGAAAAACAGGGGATACGGCGCGAATCAGAAATCATGCTACCGCCTTGCCCTTGAAGAAGGTGCCGACATAATCATCATGGTCCATCCCGATTACCAGTACACACCGAAGTTGATTCCCGCCATGGCTGCCATGATTGGGAACGGACTGTATCACTGTGTCCTGGGATCGCGCATTCTGGGAGGGTATGCCCTCAGAGGGGGCATGCCCTTGTGGAAATATGCCGCCAACAGATTCCTGACGCTTTCAGAAAACCTCCTCATGGGTGCGAAACTGTCGGAGTACCATACGGGGTATCGTGCCTTCTCCCGCGAATTGATTGAGCGGCTTCCTCTCGATGCCAACTCCGATGACTTCGTATTCGACAACCAGATGCTCGCACAAACGCTGTGGTATGGGTATACCATTGCCGAAGTGAGCTGCCCGACCAAGTATTTTACCGGGGCATCGTCGATCAATCTGCGAAGAAGCATCACTTACGGTATCGGGTGTCTTGTTACGGCAGGCACTTTTTTCCTGGCAAAATTGAATATGTCAAATTCCTCTCTGTTCCCGAAACAGGATGAGTACTGACAAAGCCAATTAATAATAAACGTCCGTCGCGGATGGTCTCGCTACACGGGAAAAATAACGTTCCCGGGAATTTTGTCATGGCGCATGGTATCAACAACCGCTTCCAGGCTTTTTTCGCTGAACAGCCCTATGTTGTTTTCAAGAACCATCTTTACAATTATCTTCTGCGGAAGAGGGCAGTGCGGAAGAGTGCCGGCCGAAGGCAACAGGGATACACCCTGGAAGTCGGAAGCGGTATCTCTCCCATGCTTCCTGCTGGTGAAGACGTTGTTTACTCCGAT
>CAYTUH010000354.1:0-1078 GCA_964441165.1 uncultured Syntrophaceae bacterium | reverse complement strand
GAGAATATAAAATCAGGCGGCGAAGATGTTGTCTACTCGGATGTATCTTTCGATGCCCTTGCAATTCTCAAGGAGACCAACCCTGCAGCCATGCATGTCGTTGCCGACGGCATGAACCTGCCCTTTAAAGAGGGGGCCTTCATGAGCATCATCTGTTCCGAGGTGCTGGAGCACATCGAGAACGACAGGGCTGCCGTGAGAGAACTGGCCAGAGTCAACCACAACGCCGGAAGTCTCATCATAACCTTTCCTCATCGGAAGCCTTACTTCGCCCAGGATGACCGTTTCGTCGGTCATCATCGCCGTTATGAGTTGTCCGACATGAACCATATGCTCGAAGCATCGGGCCTGCGGGCGGTCCATGTCGAAAAGGTCCTGGGTCCTCTGGAAAAAATCACCATGTGGGCGGTGGTGCTCTGTTGTTCGGCGATAGAGAAGCGGCTTCATTTTCAATCGACCGAGAGGAGTGCGCATACAAAAATTACTCCCTTCATCATTCTGCTCTTCAAATGGCTCAATACAGTCTATATGGGCCTCGCCTGGCTGGACGCGCAGATCATGCCGCGGTCACTTTCGGCGGTATTGCTGATACGGGCGAAGAAGATCGGGGGTTGACCGGGGGTGCTCCAGCAAGCCCTGCCTTGCAGGCGGGGTCAAGGGGCACAATATAATTAAACAATTCCTTACCGGGAAGACCCGCCCAGAGAGCGGGGAACTTCACATCTGATCGACGAAACAAAAGGCTATCCTGCGAGCGTGACAATATGAAAGAGTTTCGTCATGCAGGGGTGCTTCTTTTTTCACCATCGACATGACCGGAGCGTGGTTCGCAGCGATGATCCATGTCCCGGCTTCCGGCGGATCTTTCAGGAATTAAAGGTATGAAAGGGTGAAACAATCGGGGAAACGTAAAGATGCCAATGGTCGTTGGGACGGATTGATCTGCCTCTTTCTTGCCCTGGTGGTTACTGCCGTCTATCTTCAGGTGGGCACTCACGAATTCCTCAACTTCGATGATGATTCATACATCACGAAGAACCACCATGTTCTCAACGGGCTGACAGTGGAGAATATCGGC
>CAYTUH010000353.1:0-3460 GCA_964441165.1 uncultured Syntrophaceae bacterium | reverse complement strand
GGTTACGACTGGGACGCCGAGGAAATGATGCGTGCCGGACGTCGTGTCTTCTACCTGACACGGCTCGGCAATTACCGTTTCGGCCGGACATCCGATGACGACAGCGTCACGAAGCGGATGCTGGAACCGGCCAGGGACGGCGAACCGGAGGGCGTCGAGATCAACTTTGAGGGAATGAAGAAGCGCTTCTACGAACTCATGCACATCGATCCCGACAAGGCGATTCCGGTAAAGTCGATTCTCGAAGAATACGGAATGGGCGACGAAGCCGGCGTGGTCTGGTAACAACTGACTGTTTATACATGTGTTTAAAAAGAGGCCCGGCGTGACATGAAGCCGGGCCTCTTTTTTTTACCAGAAGCTGTTCAATGCTCAGGAGGCAGCCATTACCACCGCGTCGACGGGGCACTCGACGGCACAGAAGCCGCAGCCGATGCAGGCCTTTTCTGCCTGAAGGAAGGGATGGCCGTGGAGGTCTTTTCCCTTGACCGGATCGGAGAGGGCGAGGCAGGCCGTGGGACAGGCGTCGATACAGATATTACAGGATGTGCAGGTTTTATTGTCAAAACGGGGTTTTTCCCATCGTGACCGTTTTATCATGACACAGGCCTGGCCTTCTGAATCGACGATAGCGTTCTCGGGGCAGACGCGGCCGCAGGCACCGCATTCGATACAGAGCGATTCGTCGATACGGTGCAGTCCCTTCTTCTCCCCCTCGATGGCATCGACGGGACAGAACCGCGCACAGGCGCCGCATCCGTTACAACTTTCGGTAATCCTATAGGACATGACGTGCCTCCTTTTGCAGTCGTTTATTCGTTGATTCCCAGTTGATTCATGCATTCTGCAGTGGGGTGTCCCGACGTTTCGTCCCAGCCGAAGACCTGCCAGTAGCCGCGCATCATGGGCTCGATATCGACGGAGCGCCCCTTGTTGGCACCCTCTTCGAGGGGTTCACTGCCGAGGGCGCGGCCGGGGATGACGAAGCTCTTCGGTTTAACACCGTGCTTGATGTTAAAGGCCTGGCGGAGGGTTTGAATATTCGCGCCGATTTTCATGTACTCCTCGGGGGTCCTCTCCCACCCCGTCGCCGCGTTCAGCCATTCAAAGAGCGGCAGTCGCGTAGAGCCGAGAAAGGCCGAAAAGAGACAGAGACCGGCACCGTTGATCACATTGACGTACTTGCTGCAGGCGGCCGCCTGGAGAGATTTCTCCTCGCCGTTTTCGAACTTTCTATCCTTGTGATAGAGCATTTTCACCTTGGGGAGGCCCTTTACCTTCTTCCAGAGCTGAAACATCTCATAGTAGAGCTGCGACCCGATGGTATGTCGTCCCGGGGTCGGTTCCACACTGTAGTGGAGCGCGAAGCCGGGATCGTTTCTCCCGTCGTGCATGGGAAGATCCTGGCCGCCGGCATGGATGGCGAAGGAATGGGCACCGTTGCCGATCTTCTCCGCCGCGAACTTCGATCCGTCGGCGAAGAGATCACCGACTCCCTCCCGGGTAATCATTTTCCCGACCAGTTCCTTGATGGCCTTCGTATTGCCCCAGGTAAGCTCCAGACCGTCCGTATCCTCGCGGGTGATGAGACCGCGTTCATAGCACTCGATGGCAAAGGCCACGGTACTTCCTGCCGAGATGGTATCCATACCGGCCCGGTTCAGCATCTCGTTCATCTGAAAGAGGCTCTCCAGATCATCGTTCAGGCAGAGCCCCCCCAGGGCGAGCACCGTTTCGTATTCAGGCTTGTGGGTCTCGGAATATTTCCCCTCCATGGCGCAGATTCCTCCGCACCCCAGGGGGCAGGAATAGCAGTGGTATTTGACGCGCTCCCGTTCGATAATGGCGTCGGGATTGGTTCCCTTCGACTTTTCAACCCCGAAATCCTTATTGCTCCCCATCCAGTTTTTGATAGGAGAATCGCCCATCTCGATGGACATCTGATTCATGCAGGCGGTACCCCATTTTTTCAGGATTATCTTGAAGAGCATCCCGTCCTGGGCCATCTGGGTGGGCATCATGCGCAGAAGTGCACCCACTTTGGCAGTGGCAGGCCCCGAAACGAAGGGGGGCTGAAACTGGACCCACTTGTTGCACTTCCGGCTCAACACCTTCATTTCATCGGGACTGTGGACGGGTATTCGTTTTACACCGGAAAGGACGACGGCCTTCAGTCTCTTTGATCCCATGACGGCACCGAGGCCCGACCGTGCGGCCAGTCTTCCCCGGTCGTTCGATATTCCCGCCATACGGGAAAGATTCTCTCCCGCGGGACCGATGCAGGCCACCCGGGCATGTCCCCCGAGCTCCTTCACCAGCAGATCTTCCGTTTCGACGGCGTCTTTTCCCCAGAGGGAAGAGGCATCGCGCAGTTCCGCCTTTCCGTTCTTGACGAAAAGGTAGACCGGCTCTTCGCTTATGCCCTTGAAGAATATGCCGTCGTATCCGCAACGCTTGATGGCGGGGGAGAAATTTCCGCCGCAGTTGGCATCGCCCCATCCCCCGGTAATGGGAGACTTCCCGGCCACCATCCACCTTCCCGTAAAGAAGCTCCCCGTACCGGTCAGAAGTCCCGACAGGAACCCAAGAATATTGTCCGGTCCCAGGGGATCGGCGCCCGCCGGTATCCGGTCGTGAAGGAGACGGACCGCCAGCCCCGTACCGGAAAGATAGCGTTCATAGATCTCATCGGGAATAGACTCCTCCGAAAGTTTTCCCGTCCCCAGATCGACATTCAGAATCGTTCCCATGTATCCGCGCTTCATAGTTCCCTCCTCGAAACAGATAGGCTGTTCACGTTGCAGGTTGCAGATTCAAAATTCCGTACTGCGGGCTTCTGTCTCTTCTTTTTAAAGCTGGTCTCTGATCAATTCCTCCCGTTTCTTCGCCGAAAGATAGGCCGGCGCGATATCGAAGACAGTCTTCGCACCGGTCTGCCCTTCCCTGCTCAGGCGGTATGCAGCCCGGGCGCAGGCCACCAGGATGCTCGCAGTAAATCCCGGATTGCTTTCGAGTTTCAGGGAAAATTCGTATATACTCCTGTTTCCCGCATCGTCGCTCCCCGTCCGGATAACAAAACCGCCGTGAGGCATGGTGGCGTGTTTTTCCTTCATTTCATCACGTGAAATAAAGGTCACCTTCGTATCGTATTCGTCGAAATAATGGGGCATTTCGATTATTTCACGCCTGATCTCCTCATGATCGGCGCCCTCTGCGGCAACGACATAGCAGTCCCGGAAATGCTTTTCCCTGGCAGTAAAGGACGGCTGTTCGCCCGCCCTGACCCGGGTGACGGCTCCATCAATGGGAATGGTATACTGTCGTGCATCGACCACTCCCGCGATCCTGCGGATCGCGTCGGAATGGCCCTGGCTCAGACCGGGCCCCCAGAAGGTATAACTTGCGCCATGGGGCAGCACGGACTCTCCCATCACCCGCATCAGTGAAAAGAGGCCGGGAT
>CAYTUH010000352.1:3113-3460 GCA_964441165.1 uncultured Syntrophaceae bacterium | reverse complement strand
TGCACGGGGAGATTGGTCGACACTCCTTGAAATCTCCACAGCGGTAGAAGAAAGCACCTCCATACTCGACCGGTCTCCCCTTGCCTCCAATGCATCTTCCCATCCGATTGATTACATCTTCAGTAATTCCCGTGCCGAATTCATCAAGGCATACCAGGACCTCGACACGATACGACATCAGCCTGTCGATGAAATTCTGCAGAAGATGGGAACCCTGTCCATCGACATTCTCAACACGATCCTTTTTGCTCTGACGAATGGGCAGGGGACTACCGGCGGCAAGACTTTGGCGTTTACCGATAGGGCCGTTGCCAATGATCGTTGGGAACTAAGTATTCAAGAAATTG
>CAYTUH010000352.1:0-3103 GCA_964441165.1 uncultured Syntrophaceae bacterium | reverse complement strand
CATTCTCAACACGATCCTTTTGGAGTGTGCTGACCCCGACGTTCGCAAACGTGCCGTTGAATCACTTATCGGGAAAGGGGAACTGGCACGAACCTGGGCGATTCGCATTCTCTATGACCCGGGCCAGTTCTGGCACCTTCAGGGAAACGCACTCAGGGTCCTGAGCAAGGTGGGGAACAAGGGAGATATCACGAAGATCCGTAATTTTCTGAAACACCCGCACCCGAAAGTGCGCATCGAGGCGCTGAATGCTTCGGTCGGGCTGGAGGCAAAGGATGCCCAGTTACTGATAATAAAAGCACTTGACGATGAACACGACCAGGTGCGCGCCTATGCCGCCTCAACAATGAATCTCGTCTCGCCCCTTTCGGACGAATCCGTTGAAAGGCTCTTGGAAATGATCCGGGCGGAATGGCCGCGTGAGCGAAGTGCGGCGGCGGTGCATGCACGGCACATTTCACGGTTGATCAGTGCCCTGGGAACGATGCAGAACCTTCCCGACAATGGGCACGTGGAAGAGGCAATCATGGAGGTGGCTCAGAAAATGATCCAGGATAACAGGAGCTTCCTGACATTTCTGAAACGTCACGTCCGGCAGGAACGTTCAAAGGTCATAGACGCCGCGATCAGATCCCTGCGAAAGATCGGCGGCTCAAAATCCGTTGCATTCATCCAGACCGTCTGCGACGGAAAGTTACCCGTACCGGGAATTGCCCGGGAATCTCTCCATTCGGCGGGACAGGGCAGGCCATGAGCACTGAAGAACAGTAAATACGGGAGCCCATGAAATTCAGGATGCTGCAGAAACGTTGACCATTAACCTTCGTATGCCCGTTATAAACAGGGGCAGCGCGCCAGTCTCTTGGAAACGAGGAATCTTCGGAACATGACAGAACACGCCAACATGGAAATTGATTTTATGGATCTTCACGGGATGATTGACGAGGAAGCGGAAGGAGTCCGGAAAGCGGAGAAAGCCGACCACCAGCAGGGCGGGGTCATTTACGTGTTTCTCAGGAACCTCCTCATCGGCAGCACGGTTCTTCTGGTCCTGGCGGGACTTTCTCTCTTTCTCATCGACAACGTCCGGGAACATATCATCTCGAAGGCGGACATCACCATTATCAAGTACCAGCTCAGCCAGATCGACGAGAAGATGCAGGGCGTCGAGAAAGGGACGGGATCTTCCAGGGTCCTTCTCATGCGTCAGATCGAACAGCTCACAGAGAGGTCGGACGCCCTGGAAGGCAAGATGGATTCATTGAACAGGGGCGGCATCGAGGCTCTTTCCCTGGAACAGATAAACCGGCTCGTCACGCGGATCGATCAACTGGACCTCACCATCGATACCCTCGCCGCACGGATCGACGCCCTTACGCAAGACCGTTACCACCTTGTGATGCGCGGAGAAAGTCTCTCAAAGATAGCCCGGCGTTATGGACTGGAGAAGGAAGCCCTCTGCAGGCTCAATGGGATATCCGTCGATCACAATATTCATCCCGGCGACCGGTTGCTGATACGTCAGGAATAGCGCATCCTCACCGGATTGTTTGTGCCTTCCCCTCTCTTCTCCCCTCAACCGATGCCTCTGTCGCCGCTCATTTATAGGAAAGCACCGGCCATCCACGCTTGGCGGCAATTTTCTGAAGGAAGGCGTCCGGCTCCACCGCATGGGGGTGCCCCACAAGTTCAAGCAGCGGGATGTCGGCACGGTGGTCACCGTAGGCATAGCACCGCGCAAGATTCAACCCCATCTTTTCCGCCACTTCCAGCGTCACCCGCTTCTTCATGGTATCGACACAGACCTGCCCCCGGGGTCGTCCCGTCAGCAGTCCGTCGGGGCCGACTTCCAGATCGGTGCAAAAAAGAAGGTCGAATCCAAGATCCTTGACGACGGGCTCCAGAAGATAGCGC
Organism: uncultured Syntrophaceae bacterium; assembly: GCA_964441165.1. Taxonomy (GTDB): domain Bacteria; phylum Desulfobacterota; class Syntrophia; order Syntrophales; family UBA2210; genus CAYTUH01. The sequence continues at coordinate 1,189 of CAYTUH010000352.1, read as the reverse complement.
AATGAACCCGATATCATCACCAGCAGGTGCCCCCTCTCACGGTGAAATTCGACGCGGTCGACGAGGTTCGGCGCCAGGTAGGGTCGAAGATAGTCCCGGTAAAACCCTTCGGATCCGGGTTGAAAGTCAGACAATTTCCTGTTCCTGTAGAAGGTGAGAAGGGTCCGCACCATTCGTTCTTCCGAAAGGAGATTGAGCCGGTAGAGAAAGATGGCCGCCAGTATTTTCATGATATAGCCCGGCATGACGATGCCCTGATCACGCATCCACTTGAGTGCCATCCGTCCGCTCTCCACCTCGATGAGCGTTTTGTCAAAGTCGAAAAATGCCGCTACGTCCTCCCGGCTCATGGACTTCCTGTCGTTAATGGGGTCTGATTTCATATGCCCCCCTATAAACCCATCAGGGGCGTCACGTCAACAGCAGGAACGGACAAAAAGATGCTTTTTTTCGTCATCGTGTGCAGGAACTCTGCAGCCCCAGTCTGCACCGTCCCCGGCAATCGGTGAAGAGTGCACTTCCGATGGTACGGCCACACGGGTGCGCCTCACACCTCATGGTCAAGCACTACCTTGATGGCCCCGTGCTTCCCCTTGTCGAGAAAGGTCTTTATGGCGTCACGATAGCGACTCATGGGGAACCGGTGCGTAATGATCCCGTTGATGGAGATACGCTTCTCCAGAAGAAGACCGGCCGCAATGTCAAAGGAGGATCTGTTGTCCTCTTCTATGGCATGACAGTTGGTCCCCGTAACCCGAAGTTCCTGGTGCCATATGGGGGACTAGTCGATTCTGCCCGGTTTAAAATTGATACCGAGGATCACCAGACCGCCGCCGCTTCGGGTCCACCGGAGGGCATCGCTGATGCTGCCGTCGTTGCCGACGGAATCGTAGACGATATCGAAGCCGCCGAGGAGTATCCTGTTTCCGAAATAGCCCTCGAAGTACTTCGCACCGGTGAGCTCCGCGATCCGTCGATAGGGATTCTTTTCGCCGATGATCACTTCATCGGCCCCCATACTTCGGGCTGTCTCGGCCTGGAAGGGATAGCGTGCAAGGGCGGTGATCTCCGCGTCGGGCTGCATCGCCTTTGCCACGGCGATGGTAAGCAGGCCGATGGTGCCGCACCCCACCACCAGTACCCGGTCATTCTTTTCAGGCGGGTGCTTCCGGACACCGTGAACGGCCAC